>JBDTTC010000328.1:0-9836 GCA_039930825.1 Arenimonas sp. | reverse complement strand
ATGGCGTGATTTATGCGATCAAACGTCTTGATCGCGAAACCGGTGAAGTCCGCACCCTGATTTCAACTCCCGGTGGCGCTATTCGTCCGCAACCTTCGCCGGATGGAAAATCGCTGGCCTTCGTAAAACGCGTGCGTGATAAATCGGTTTTGCACGTCATGGATTTGCAATCGGGTGCCGTGCGTCCGGTCTGGGATGGCTTGTCACATGACCAACAGGAAGTCTGGGCGATTTTTGGACCGTATCCGAATTTCAACTGGACGCCGGATTCGAAAAACGTGGTGATCTGGGCACAAGGAAAGCTGTGGCGCGTGGATATGGCATCCGGTGCACAAACTGCAATTCCATTCACCGCAACTGTGCAGCAAAGTCTAGTTGCGCCATTGCGTTTCTCGCATCGATTGGACGGTAATACCTTCGCACCGAAAATGATTCGTGATATTGCGACCAGCCCTGACAATAACAGCATCGTATTTCATGCGGTTGGCAAACTCTGGAAGAAAACCCTGCCCAATGGCACACCGATGCGTTTAACCCAGGAAACCAAACAGTTCGAATACCAACCATCTTTCAGCAGTGATGGCCGCAAATTACTTTACACAACATGGTCGGATGAAAATCTCGGCGCAATGATGGAACTGGATTTAGCCTCCGGACAAAGTCGCAAACTATCGACCGAGCCCGGTTATTACTACAGCCCGCATTTTTCCCCTGATGGCGCACGCATTTTGTACAGCAAACAGTCGGGCAGTAATCTTACCGGCAGTGTGTGGGGCAGCGAGCGCGGCGTTTTCGTCATGGATTCACAGGGCAGCAATCTACAGAAAGTAGCTAAAAACGGGAGCGACCCGCAATTCTCTGCGGATGGGAAACGCGTCTACTTTCTGACCGGCGGCGGCTTGTCGAAAAAACTGCAAAGCGTCGGTTTGAATGGTGAAGAACCGCGTGATGTTTTCACGATGAAATATCCGGATTTCGTCACGATCAGCCCGGACGGAAAATATATCGCGTTTACCGAATTATTCGATGCTTACATGGTTCCGATTCCGAAAACCGGCGGCGTACTGGAATTATCGAAAGATATAAGCACTCTGCCCGTCACTAAACTGGGTAGCGGTAGTGGCGCTTACATGCACTGGTCGAGCGATTCGAAGAAAGTCCATTGGCTGGTCGGTGACCGTTATGTCACTCGCGGCATTAACGACAGCGCTGCCGATGCCGGCATCAACGTCGGTTTGAGCGTTGCCTCCGATAAACCGGCCGATGTCGTTGCCTTCACCGGTGGCCGCGTGATTACGATGCGCAACGCGCAAAGCCAGCAGGAAGTGATTGAAGACGGTGTCGTGCTAACGCAAGGGCAAAACATTATTGCCGTCGGTAAACGCGGCGATGTGGCGATTCCGCAAAACGCTAAAACCATCGATATCACCGGCAAAACACTCTACCCAGGCATCGTGGATGTGCATGCGCACGGCAATCATTTCGGCGGCGGTGTGATGGCGCAAAACAACTGGGCTTACTACGCCAATCTCGCTTTCGGCGTGACCACCTTGCACGACCCATCAGCCAGTACCGAAATGGTATTTTCGCAATCGGAACTGCAAAAAACCGGCGAACTGGTGGGTCCGCGTATTTTCTCGACCGGCAGCATTCTTTACGGCGCCGATGGAGATTTTAAAGTCGTTATCAATTCGCTCGATGACGCCCGTAATCATCTGCGTCGCCTGAAAGCCGACGGTGCCTTCAGCGTCAAAAGTTACAACCAACCCCGCCGTGAACAGCATCAGCAAATCAACCAAGCGGCTAAAGAACTTGGAATGCTCGTTGTGGAAGAAGGCGGCAGCACCTTCAACCACAATATGGCGATGATGCTGGATGGCGTTACCGGTATTGAACATAATATTCCGGTCGCTCCGCTCTATCGGGATGTCATCGAAACCTGGCGTCAGACCGATGTCCGCAATACACCGACACTGATCGTAAATTACGGCGGCGTAAACGGCGAGTTTTATTGGTACGGCCATACAAACGTTTGGGAAGACAAAAAGCTCAACCATTTCTTCCCGCAGCAGGCATTGGACGCCCGCAGCATTCGTCGTGAAGTTGGTCCTGAGTGGGATTACTACCATGTTGAAGTTGCGAAAGCCGCCAAGAAATTGCGTGACGCTGGCATCAAGATTCAAGTCGGCGGACACGGTCAACTGCAGGGACTTGGCACTGTCTGGGAAATTTGGATGCTAACCCAAGGTGGCATGACGCCATGGGAAGCATTGCGCGCTGGAACCATCGATGGCGCAGACTATATTGGTTACTCACAAGAACTTGGCTCGGTGGAAGCCGGGAAAAGAGCCGACTTGGTAGTTGTCGATGGCAACCCGCTCGAAAATATTCGTGCAACCGCAGACACGGCCATGGTGATGGTCAATGGGCGATTATTCGATACTTCTACCATGGCAGAAATCGGCGGGCTGAATCGTGCGGCACCGAAGTTCTACTGGCAAAATGGTGGAGAATCAGGACAAAGTTTAGGCTTGGAAAACGGACCTAGTGCCCATGCCGACAACGACTAAGCATTGATCATCACAAGCAAAAGTAGGGCCGGCGCATGCCGGCCTTTTTGTTAAAAATTTAAAGCTTGAAGAAAAGCGCCGAACAAAGAGTTACTTAGATTTATTTCTTATCGCAATATCAACTTTATCTGTGGGGGTTTCGCTTTCATTGGTAGTGGCAGGTTGAACATTCACCTGCACATGAAGCAATGGAAATTTTGTGCCCAGCCAAACCTTTATTCGGTCTGGATCAAATTCTTCCGTACCGGTAACCTGCAAGTTAACAAAAAGCATATCCGTAACAAGTGCTGATTCCGCCGTCACCTTGGAAACGCCTTTCGCTACCGTCACGGACTTTATCTGCGGGAACAAAATAAATAATTCTTGCATAACATCGGATTGGGCTTTTTTGTCCTGTAGCACCAGCGCCAATTGTTTCGCCAAAAGATCGGCTTTTGCCGATTGCTCATTCAACTGGCGAACCGTATTTTGATAAACATCGCGTTGCAATTCCTGCTTCAGCGCGGAAACATCCACGCGATCAGATCCGGAAAAACGCACCTGGATATCCACATCTTTTATCCCGGCCGCCGCAAATAAATGCCCCAGTTCTATGGCGACGTCCTGACTGGGCCGCTCACCGCCGATAGTCAGATCTACGCGTCGCTCTGCAGCGTTGACTTTCCTGTCAAGGATTAGCAAGTTCGAGCTTGTCTCGGAATCATTGAGAACCGAACTTATCGTGTTTTCAAATACTTCGTTCCGCAGTAGCTGCAAAGTAAGGTAGCCACTGGGTGCGACGGTCAAAATGACCGCAGCAGCTACCCAAACCCGGGTCTTACGATGCGTAGCATCTAATGCCATCCCACGCGGCGCTAGCCTTAATATTTTCGTGAACAGTAAAGTTGAAAATGCGATGAAAACAGTGTTGATCGTGAACAAATAGAAAGCACCAAAAAAATACTGTGCATTGCCGTTCGCAATGCCGAACCCAGCAGTGCAAAGAGGTGGCATCAGTGCAGTTGCGATGGCAACCCCGGGCACGACGGTCGAAACTTCCTTCCGTGTAATGGCGACGATGCCGGCACAACCGCCAAAAAACGCGATCATTACATCCCAAATCGTCGGGCTGGTTCGTGCAAGCAATTCCGATTGCGCTTTATCAAGCGGACTAAGAAAAAAATAGATAGTTGCAGTAATAAGGCTGATGATGACAAACAGAAAAAAACTACGCGCTGATGATTTGATGAGCTGTGTATCACCGATACCGGCACCATAACCAACGCCCAATATAGGACCCATCAAGGGTGAAATCAGCATGGCACCGATAATGACAGCCGTCGAATTTACGTTCAGTCCAACAGAAGCAACCAAAATTGCGAAAAATAGTACCCAAAGATTCGCCCCACCAAAAATGGCGCGCTCACGAATCGAGGCATCGATGCTCTCTGAGTCTGCCTGGCCGCTAAGCAGATCGAACATTCTAAAGATTGACTTTTTCATAGGTGCGCCTGCAAATACCATTAAGACTATCAAAACGGGAGCATAACACTGCTGGAACCCTTCGCAATGAGCTTTCGCTTGGGCATTCGCACCTCACAAAAGGCAGATATCGCCTTGATATTTTTCAGCTTATTGACAGGTGACGAATAAATACGAATCTTCAAATGCATTAGACTTCACACACGGCTGTAGACTAAATCTCCAAGACTGAGGCAATATAAAATTGGAAGACAAATCCGACAATACTGAGTCCGGTTCGAGTCACTACTTCGAACGAGAGCACGGCCCTGTATCAACAAATGGATTGAGATATTCTTGGTTCAAGATTATTTTTCGCCATGACGAGCCGGCCGAGCGAAATTTCGACATTGTTCTGATCATCGCCATTCTGGCAAGCGTCACTGTCGTGATGCTCGATAGCGTAGCATCAGTAAAAATACGATGGCACGATTGGCTGTTCGCGGCAGAAATTTTATTCACTTTACTTTTCACGGTTGAATACATCATCAGGTTATCCGTCGTGCGCTCGCCTTGGCGATACGCGACGAGTTTTTTTGGCATCATAGATCTGTTGTCAATAATCCCGACTTTCCTGCTGGTCTTATTCCCGGCATCGGCATCGCTAACAGTCGTGCGGATTTTGCGTCTTCTACGTATATTCAGAATTTTCAAACTCGCCGAATACCTTGGCGAAGCCGATGTGCTGATTCAATCCTTACGCAAAAGTTGCAGGAAGATATTAGTTTTTATCGTGACCATTCTGGTTATTACGGTCATTTTCGGTGCATTAATGTATGTGGTTGAAGGACCAGAAAATGGCTTCAGCAGTATCCCGACCGGAATGTATTGGGCCATCGTAACGATGGCGACGGTAGGTTACGGCGACATTTCACCAGGAACGCCGCTAGGTAGAGTCATTACAGCGATTCTGATTTTGATCGGCTATAGCATCATTGCAGTCCCCACCGGAATTTATACCGCCGAACTGGCAAAGACCTATTCAACCAAGCGAAAGAAAACTTCATGTCCTCGTTGCGGCTTGATGGAGCACGATAATATGGCACTCTACTGCAGCCGTTGTGGACAGTCTTTAAACGGTGTCGCAGAGTAAGCTAAGTATGTCAGACTCACTATGCACGTGAGTAAATATTAGCCAGCGCGCCATACTTACTGCACTCACAAACATTAGTCTTTAAGATGGCTAATATGTCGCTTAGATAGTTGAGCTCAATGGAAAAACAATGAATTTTGGCTTGCATGCACTCGATGGAATTGCATTTGGCGGGTTTAATGGTCACGCCATTGCCGTTCTGATATTCACCGCCCTCATCTTTTACGTTTTTATTCGTGACCGATTCCATATCGCCACGGTGTGTTTGGCGATTCTGGTGACGTTGCCGTTACTGTTCTACATTTTCCCCTTTTCAACAAACGGCATCGTTGTCGACCCGCTTTCGTTCTATGCCGGTTTTTCACACCCCGCTCTGATTACCATTTGCGGCTTAATGATTTTGGGACAGGGCTTAGTATTAACAGGAGCCCTGGAGCCTGCTGCTCGCTGGCTTGCCGGCATGATGCACCGGCGACCAAAAATGGCTTTACTGTTGGTGCTGATAGTCGGCGCCTCGACTAGTGGCCTGATCAATGACACTCCGGTTGTTGTTATTTTGATACCTCTTTTAATCGCAGCAACTCGCAACGGGAAAATCATCAAGGCTGCACAAGCACTGATGCCAATGAATTTCGCCGTTCTAATCGGTGGCATGGCGACCTCCATTGGCACCTCAACCAATTTGATCGTTATCGCAATCGCTGTAGAAATGGGGCTGGCACCTTTCGGTATTTTTGATTTTTCGCCCATCGTCGCCGTTGCTGCTACACCAGCATTGATTTACTTGTGGTGGATTGCACCCAAAATGCTTAAATCTGTGCCGGGGCCAAGCGAAGATTCGATGCAACCGATTTATATTGCAGAACTATCCATCACCGCTGGCGGACGATCTGATGGCAAAGAGCTACGCGAAATCATGAAACTGGCTGGCGAAAACATGCAGTTATTGAGAATCAAGCGTGGAGAAAAACAAGACTTAGTCAAGTTGCCAACTAGTAAATTGGTGGCGGATGATCGACTAGTTTTGCAAAACACCATCGAAGATTTGAAAAGATTTGAGGCAGTACTCCAGTGCAAAATGCGTGGTGCCACTAATTCGGTTGATGCCGTTGTGTCAGGGATTGAATCAGGCAGCAAACTAATCGTTGCGCAACTCATCGTGACGCCTGCATCAGAACTAGCAGGACAAACTGTGCGAAGTGTTGGAGTTGCAAAGTCCTACGGGATTTCCGTCATAGGCCTTCGCCACGCCGAAAGTATCCCGAATTTGCAGCGCAATAATATTGCCGACCAGATTATTGCCGTCGGCGATATTCTTCTGGTGCAAGGCAGTGAAGCATCAATCAAATCGGCACAAGCAGGCGCCCTGGGCCTGCTGCTCGATGGACAATACGTCATTCCACGGCAAGCCAAGGCTATCGCCGCATCGATCATTATGGCGGCGGTGGTCGCCTTGGCGGCGACAAAAACGCTGCCGATTGCCATTGCGGCGATGATCGGTGTTGCCGCCATGATCGCTACGCGCTGCATGAATTGGTCGGACCTAGGTCATGCGCTCAGCACTAAAGTCGTTTTTCTGGTTGTAGCCAGTCTTGCCCTTGGGCAAGCCATGCTGGTAAGCGGGGCGATAGACGTGATTGCCAATGACCTTGCTGAGATAACCGTTTCGATGGACCCTCGCTGGGTAATGGCCACTTTGATGCTGGTAATGGGGCTAATGACCAATTTCGTCTCCAACAACGCGGCCGCCGCAATAGGAACTCCTCTTGGCATCGAGCTTGCCCGCCGACTTGGCGTTCCCCCTGAAGCATTCGCATTGGCGGTGTTGTTCGGTTGCAACCTGTGTTACCTAACGCCGATGGGCTACCAGACAAATCTGTTGGTGATGAATGCAGCACGTTATCGCTTCAGCGATTTCCTTCGTGTGGGAACACCCCTGTTCATCATCATGTGGGTAGGCCTGTCTTATGGGCTCGCTAAACGCTACGGCATCTAAAACTTAAGAGTGCAAAACACTGGTTACTCATTTCGGTTTTCGATTTCCGGCGTAGCAATTTGCAGGCCGCCTGTGCGTATGTGTACATCACGTTGCGGAAATGGAATTTCAATATTGCGTTTTTGAAGCTCATCATCCAAGGACCACATCAACCTTGCATGGCATGAAGCCGGATGCGTACTTAATTCACGATCGGCCCAAAAAACCAATTCGAAATTCATTGCACTATCGCCATAGGAAATAAGCCAGGCATCAGGTTCCTTGCCAACATCGGTTCGTATGCCTTTCATTCCCATAGCCGCTGCCTTGCAGGCTTCACGCACTTGTTCTTTAGGTGTTCCATAGGCAACGCCAAAGGGCACTCGCATTCTTCGCCAATCATCATCGAGCGTCCAGTTGGTGACCCTGCCGTTAATAAATTCGGAATTGGGCACCAACACATCAATAGCATCATTGGTGGTAACGCGCGTATAACGCATGCCGATTTCACGCACATGGCCTCGTACGCCCGAAGCAAGGTCCACGAAGTCGCCTACTTTCAAGCTTCGTTCAAGCAAAATGATAATGCCAGAGATGAAATTACTGAATATGTTTTGCAAGCCGAAACCAAGACCAATACCAACCGCACCACCAAGTAAAGCAAAGCTGCTTAAATCGACACCCAATTTATTCAAACCAATGACCGTGCCCAATATCCAGACGATGTAACGCACCATTCGGGAGAGCAAATAAACGCGGGCATATTTCCATGGCGCATCACAATAGTTTTTTGAAAGTCTAATTGCGGCTTTTTCCATCATCGCTGCAAGCCACCAAATAGCCACGACAAATAAAAGTACCGTCAATAAGCTACCGAGCGTCACCTCGGTTTTACCCAGCTTGAAAAGCTGGATATCTAGATAATTCAAAAAATCCGCTAATTTTGATTCCATTTACCACTCCATTCAAGAATGCAACCAAACGCATTATTGTCTTGGCGACAGAAGTTATCGCTTATTTTCAAAAATGACGGGGCGATACATTCGACACCCTCAAAAACAAGAACTACTGCAGCCATCTTTCAGATATAAATATAAACTAGCGATTTACAGCGGTGCTAATGAATCCTCGCCACTGCCGCATTCTACATGACGCTTATTCATCATAATCTCTCTGCAAGCCCATTGCTTAGGGGAAGATTTTGATAGCTAGTTCGCCCCATTTCGGCCACAACCAACTTTTTATTTGCACCCCAAAAACAACAACATTCCGTCTAGATTATTTAAAATATACTTGCATGACACTAGAAAAAAATGACGTTATAACAAGGTAAAGCCCCACAAGGTACGTTTGAAATGGTGGCTTCTCTCTCCGCTGTTTGCTTGAAGCAATAGAAACGTAAATAATTATTAACATCTTAAAACCGCCGTTTTGCTAAAATAACATTGATGCAGAGGCAATGCCGACATCACGACTCCAGTGAAGTTTTTTCTCACTGATGATAATGCCCATAACGATTCAAAGGGCAGCGGCCAAGGCCGTAAATACTTCCGCAAATGGAAGTAACAATGGAGAACAACATGAACAACATTGCTACTGCTGTATCGCCCAATTCTCGTCCACTCACTTCTGACGTGGAGAGCGAAATATCATCGGAGCGAAATCTTATCGATGCAACAAACGAGCTCGGCGAGTTCGCTACATTTAAGCGAGTCATTCACGCCGCCGGCTTGACCGACACGCTGAAGGGAAAAGGACCCTTTACTGTATTTGCTCCTACCGATGAAGCCTTTGCTAAATTGCCCCCCGGTAAACTTGAAGAGCTGTTAAGCCCAGCCCACAACTTCGAACTCAGAACTATACTCAATTGCCATATTATTAAAGGCAAATTATCTGCACCAGAATTGCTCATGGCTTCGCCCGTCAAAACAAGCCTGGGTGTTTCAGCCATATTCAAAGCAAAAGGCACTAATGTGCTAATCAATGACGCCGCCACCATCACCATGAAAGATAACGAGGCAAACAACGGAATGCTTCATGGTGTGGATACCGTTTTGATGCTCGACGCGGCATAGCCATAGATACCGATGCAATGAAAAAAGAGCAAAGCATTGTCTTTGCTCTTTTTTAATCGCAGACTCAAAAACGAAAAGCTTTTGACGTCGAATTCATATGCAATATTTGAAAAAAATCACCGGCACTGGACGACATTTCATATAGCAGCTCAAAATCATCAAAGTAATGGCGTACCCCAAACTAATAGTTGATTTTGATTGCCGTCATTTTATATTCAGCACCAACGTGTACTATCGACCAAGAACTTAAGCAAACAGCCGGAGCACACAATATGGCCACACGTTATTACATTCGTCTCAATGATCCAGCCAATGCCCGAGGCAGCGATGCCGATCTCGCCTTCAAAAGTGGTGGAGCAGAAGGCTTTGCAAGCGAGCTCGAAGACGCGCTACGCACCACTGACTTATTTGAACGCTGGAAAGCCAAGCAAGAAGACCCTGATGAAGTAGACCAAGGTCTGGCCGCAGTCGATTTGAATTCTACAGTTACCGCCGAACATCACGATCTATACATTGATTTAGTCGTTGTTACTTCGGTGCCAGGTGCCGTATTCAAACATCGCGTGAAATTACTGGCTGGCGGCAACTGGCAACTAAGTGACGTCAAAGCCGCATAACATTCA
>JBDTTC010000327.1:0-10482 GCA_039930825.1 Arenimonas sp. | reverse complement strand
TCAGATCTTCAACCGATAGAGCCTGCACTTTGGCAGGAGCGTTGGGATTGTCAATTGCAAGCCCCGAACCGCGAACATCGTCGATCCAATCAATTGAAATGCCATCTGCTCGTGGTGCACTGGCCAGATCAAAAAAAACTTTGATGCCCTCGACCTCCGTCACGATTTCGTTTCCGGTAATCGGCTTTAGTTGGAACTGGGATTGAAATCGGGCATCGACTTCCAAATGTAATGCGTGGCCTGGTTCCGAGTTTTCCATTGCCTTGCGAATCGCTTGAGCCGCTGCGGGGCTAATCTGCAAGGTCGGTGTTACCCGAACCGGTGCCGGCACGCCAAGGACTTGGTGCAATTCTCCGCTGTTGAACATTTGATCAATGATGTCACTACCGCCGACAAGTTCAGCGTTCACGTACAACTGCGGAATAGTTGGCCATTGACCATAAATCTTGATGCCTTCGCGAATTTCGGCGTCGGCCAGCACATCGACATGGGTATAGTCGCCAAGCAGCGAGTTCAAGATGCCCGAAGCCTTGGAAGAAAAGCCGCAATTCGGTTGGTTGGGCGAGCCTTTCATGAAAAGCACAACGGTATTGCTTTTCAACAGGGTATCAATACGTTCACGGAGTTCGGGGCTGAGCATGGGAGATCCTTGGGTTAGGACACTATTTTACCGCGAATGACACCCTGTAGGAGCGGAGTCAGCATCGAATTACGAGGCTGTAGTGCCATTCGTAGCTGAGGCCGCTCGATCGATTTATTGTTTAGCAAACCTGGCGTTGACCTGGTCGTTGTTGGGCATTGCAGGTGCGGTGCCGATGGTTTCGGTAGAAATTGCAGCTACTCGTCCCGCGTATTGAACGGCATGTGAAAACCCGTGTTTAGGGAACAGACTTAACGCCGCAACAAGACCACCGCTGAAGGCATCGCCTGCACCAGTGGTATCGATTGCATTTACGGTTTCCGATGCAACACGGTAATGGTTTTGCAAATCGCCGCGCATGTTTTTTCCATGCGAAACAAAGCAACCGAAGCGTCCAAGTGTAATCACGATGGTGTTCGAGCTTAATGCCCTGCAAAAACGGTGCAACGTGGCATCATCAGTTTGCGTGACTTGGTCTGCAGTGAAAGCCGTATTGGCGAAACGTTGGCAAAGTAATGCGAATTCGGTTTCATTGGGAGTGAGAACATCAGAGGCGTCCAGCAATTCTCTTGGAAGTTCAGGATGCACTGGAGCAGGATTCAGCACGCACAAGGCATTATTTTTTTTCGCCATGCGAAATGCAAAATCAATCGCATCAAGATTATTTTCGAGTTGGCATAACACGATGCCTATGTTTTCAAACTGCACAGCCTGCCGTTCCAGGAACGCGACATCCAGAAACTCGTTGGCAGCAAGATTGACGGCAATCATATTTTCGCCTTGAGCATTCACCACGATGCTAGAGGCGGCGGTTGGCATGTCATCGCGACATTGCCAGCAGGTTTTCAATCCTTCATTGGCCGCGAAGGATTGTGCACATTCGCCAAGTGCATCTTGGCCGATGGCACCGATGAAGACGGTATCGACACCTTGGCGTACACAAGCAATCGCCTGATTAAAACCCTTGCCGCCGGGCCCGCTGGAGAAGCCCAGCGCACGCCGGGTTTCTCCGGGAATCGGAAAGTTATCTACCAGCCATGCATGGTCTTGCACATAACTGCCGACAATCAGGACTGGTGAAGACATAGCCGTGGTTTATTTGATCAGGCCTAGCAACACACCGGCAATGGTAGCGGTCATCAATGTTGCAATCGAACCACCCAGGACCGCTCGCATGCCAAAGCGTGCGAGGTCACTGCGTCGTTCTGGTGCGAGTGCACCAATGCCGCCAATTTGAATCGCGATTGAAGCAAAGTTGGCGAAGCCGCATAAGGCATAGGTCAAAATCAAACGACTATGCTGGCTAATGGCGCCTACACCATCGCCGATCGGCGTTGCCGCCAGTTGCAGATAGGCAACGAATTCGTTCAACACGACTTTCTGGCCAATCAGGCCGCCAGCTATCACGGCGTCTTTCCATTCGATGCCGATGACCCAGGCAATCGGTGCGAGAATATAGCCGAGGATCAGGCCAAGATTGAGTTTGATCGGCGCAGCACCAACTGCGGCACCGTGATTAAGCATCATGTTGATGCTGTTGTAGCCTTCGGTATGGATATCGCCGAACCAGCCGATCACCGAATTCACCATTGCGATCAATGCAACGAAGGCCAATAGCATGGCGGCTACATTCAGTGCGAGCCTCATACCATCGGATGCACCTGCGGCAGCGGCGTCAATAATGTTTTTGCTTTCGCGCTCGAAATGGACTTCCACTTTCCCGGTGGTGAGCGGCGTGCCGGTTTCCGGAATGAGAATTTTCGCAATCAGCAAAGTCGCAGGAGCGGCCATGATGGAAGCGGCCAGAAAATGTTTTGCGTATTCAATTTGCAATGGCACATCGCTGCCTGCCAGCATGCCGATGTAGATGGCCATCACGCCGCCGGCAATATGCGCCATGCCGCCAATCATCATGGTCAGCAATTCGGAGTCGGTCATTTTGCTGATATACGGACGCACGGTGAGCGGTGCTTCGGTTTGTCCGATGAATACACTGGCGCATACAGATGTGGTTTCGGCACCGGAAACTTTCATCACCTTGGTAATCAACCATGCCATCGCCTTGACGATTTGTTGCATGATGTTCAGATGATAAAGAATCGCCATCAAGGCAGCAAAAAAGATGATGGTGGGCAGTGCGTGGAAGACAAAGATGAAGCCGAGCGTATCGGGTTTGCTCAAGGCGCCGAAGATCATTTCAGAGCCGGCATTGGTAAAGCTTAATAATGTGACGAAAGCTTCGCCCATTTTCTTGAAAATCATATTGCCGAACGGCGTCAGCAGCACGAAGGCTGCGAAGGTAATTTGAAGGAATACGCCGGTGCCGACCAGCTTCCAATCGACCCGTGATTTATTATTTGAAAAAATCCAAGCAATACCGATTAGTACGGCTAGGCCAAAAAAACCCCTCAAAATATCCATGTGTCTTGATCCCCAAAGCGATGACGCAGGGTAGTGCAGACGGGGCTTTCGAGCAAGTAAGCCCCTTAGTCGCGCGCTATGACGCGATTCCTGCCCTGCAGTTTGGCGGCTCTCAGTCTGCGGTCGGCATGCTTCAACAAGCCGGAAATGTCGCTGGCATCATGCGGGCAACAGGCCAGGCCGGCGGAAAAACTCAAGGCGCGTGGCGCCGAATCCGGATGCAATAAAAACGGATTGGCGTTCAGTTGCTTGCGCAAAAACTCGATTCTTTCCCAGGCATTGCCGATTGGCATGCGCATCACTAGCAGGAATTCTTCGCCGCCAATTCGAATAAGGGGTTCTTCTGCATCCAGTTGCTCCCGAAAGGTTTGCACCACATGTCGCAATGCCCTGTCACCGACTATGTGACCGAGGTCGTCGTTGATGCGCTTGAACAAATCCATGTCGATAATGGCAATCGACAGGGTGGCATTGTCGGTTTTTGCCTGTTGCAGTAAATGAGGTACGCGGTGATTCAAATAAAGCCGGTTTGGCAGCCCGGTCAAGCCATCGGTGCCTGACAGTAGCACCAATAGTTGCATGCGATAGACGATCACTGCAGCCAGCATGCTAATAGCAATCAGCAGCAAGACTCGCTGAACTTGGTTGGATACCGAAACAATACCGTAGTCAATTGACGCCACAGTGCCGCCTTGTTGCATGATGAAAATTGAAAGCAGTGAAAATTGCACAATGGCTAATGCTCCGCTCAGTAAGCAGACCCGAACATCGTTACGTAAGGCCGTTGCCATTATCGCCAATGGATAGCAGCTCCAGACAACGACGCTGTTCAGGCCTGCGGACGGATTTTGCAAAGATAAAAGAAGCAGCACGACACTAACGGCGCTGACATCGCAGGCAGCAGAAACAAAAGGTAGCCAGCGATACATGCGGTGATGTTTCGAGAGCTGTAACCAGAGCAGGCTTAGCAGGAAGGCGCCAATGGTTCCAGCCGCGCCAGACATGCTTTCGTAAAAGGAACCGCCCAAAAGCAGATTGGTTATCGGTAGCAGCAATAACAGGGATACCGCGACAATACGAATGCGCGCGACCAGTAGCTCACCGCCGGCACCAATCTCGAGCATGATTTCGTCAGGACGCTCCCGCAAGCCGCGCGATAAATCGTCCAAACTCTGTTTGACTGTGTTCACAGCATGTCCCCGGTCATCGCCGCATCATACGGACTTTGCTTGTGAATAATCTATCTCGGGCATGCAGGTAATGTTCAAGTACAGGACAAAAAAATCCCGGCCTAGTGAGAGCCGGGATAAAAAGAGAGTTTGTCTTAACATCTATTGGGACTTCAGCGGATTGGCAATAGTTCCCAGCATATTAAAAAGCTTTATCTTGTTATTTCAATTTCTACTTCTTCTTGTGGGCCCTCACTTGATTCATCATTTTGACTAATCCAGACCATGCGCTCTTGATCATCTTCATTGAAACGCATGCCGATAGGCGGTGCTGGCGGTGCAGGAGCTGCAGGCGGAGGTGTTAAACCTGGGCCACGTGGAGGCGGCGGAGGCGCTGGTGGTGCCGGTGGTGGTGGCAGGAATGGCATTGCTTTTGCTTCGGGTGCTGTTATTTCGATGTTAAGTGTCTTGTGGTCACGCAACACGCCGAGGTTTACTTTTTCACCTACTTTCTTCTCGCGCAGTACACGCATTAAATCCCGTGGCGATTGTGTCATCGTGGTTTCGATGCGTTGAATCACATCGCCACCCTGCAGGTTTTTTATACCGGGGCCAGCACTGATTACCAACACGCCTTTATCGGTTCCGAAGTAATGACCTAATTGGGTGTCCAGCGATGCAAGATTCAAGCCCTGCCAGCGCAGTGCTTCGAAAATACGTGGTGGCGCACAATCTTTTTTGCCGGCTTTTTCGCAATCGGCAAACTCCATGATTTCGATGTTTTCCCGGCCCTCAGGCCCGCGCATCATGATACGTTTCGTTTGCCCGTCGGCGCGTGGCGCAAACCCGCCCTCTCGATTACTGAACATCATCACGCGCCCAATGTTGTCGACTTTTACGTCGGCTTTTCCGGTTTTTCCTGCGCGCGCATAAATCAATTGCACGCTTTGTCCCACTTTCAGGTTTGACAATAATTCACGTGCTTTATCGACACCCTCACGGCCGCTGCTGCCGATGCTTTTGCCATTGACGCTCAGCAATACATCGCCGGAACGCAAGCCGGCCTTCGCAGCAGGGCCCTCGGGCGAGACCGCACCGATGAGGACACCATTGGCAGCAGCATTTGGCGCCATCACAATGCCGACGCCAGGTTTAGGTCGCATGGCTTCCGCACGCGCCCCAGCCATTGGGGGCATCCCGCGTTCAATGATGATTTCGCGTTGGCCATGTTCTCCAGGTGAGGGAGTCCATTCGGGACCATGTCTGCGAATATCAATATTTACCTCATTGCCCGGGCCGAGTCTTTTCGAAAGCATTTCGATCCGTGCTATCAGGCTGTCAATTTCCGCCTTGGCTGCCTGTTGTTCGGCAGGGCTTGTTTTTGTTGGTTCTGCGGCGAAAGCGCCACTCATTAGAGTGCAGGCTAATACCAGACTAAGTGTTTTTAATTTCATTTTGTGTCTCCAGAGAAAACGATATTGTTTTTTAGAACGATTCAACCATGGCGATTTCATACGGCCGACCCTCGGCCTGCCGATAGCGTTGTGAAGAAGAAAGTCCAGTAGCTTCCTGCAAAATACTGACCCGCTGTTGCCAGAGTCCCAATTGCTGCGTTTGGCTCAAGGTGCCGGAGCCAAGCTCGGAGTCAATCGCATGAATGCGATCTTCCAGTGCAAGGCTGATAACTTCGGCGCTCGCATTGCTGGCCGTTGTATTACGGGTAGCAAGCAGAATGTTTTCCAATTGCGATGATTGCTGCATCACTGATTCCAGATTGGATTCGGTCGGAGTGACGACCCCCGATGGCGAGTTCAGTGTTAGTGGAATGATCGCCAGCAATGCCAGACCGGCGGCCAGAGCTGTCGGAAAATAGCGCCGGGGCTTTTTCTTCGGTATGTGTTCTGAAACCAGAGGCCATGCGGATTGCATGGGTATTTCCAAGGGCAAATCGCGTAGCGCCTGGCCAATGTTAATGCCGTATTGCCGTGCCGAGATATCAGCCATGGCTTAGTACCTCCTTATCAATATTCAAAAGTTCACGTAATTTTTTGCCGCCGCGCGAGCATTGCGATTTCGAAAACGAGATTGTTTTGTCCATCAGTCCGGCAATTTCGTCGTGCGTGTAGCCTTCGACGTGGTAGAGCCACAACACGCTTCGGGTTGTGGCAGGTAATTGATTCATCGCCTTGGCAAGTAACTGTGCATCGGCTGCTTGCGGCGGCAATAAAATATCGGCTTCCAGATAATCCGATTCATTGCCCAGATCGAGTTCCTGTGCCGGATGCCGCTTTCTGATGCGCATCAGGCTTTCATTGACCGCAATTTGTCGAAGCCAGCCCCAGAAGGGTGAATCACCGCGAAATTCCGATATTTTTCCGAATAGTTTCAACATGGTCTCTTGCAAGATGTCCTGGGCTTCCTCCCGCTGGCCGCAAAGACGGAGCGCCAGCGTGAAGACGGGCCTCTCAAACCACCGGTAAAGCTGTTCGAATGCCGCCGCCTCGCCGTTTCTGGCGCGGGTAAGCAGGCTGGACGGAACATCGATGGCAAAAGGGGATGTCACGATTATCAGGATGCTTCCAGGCACAAAAGGGTCGCAACAAAGAAAGCCCTGAAACCAATATACTGTGATGGAAATTTCAAGGAGTTCGTCATGGCTATGTTCATGGTTTTAGCACTTTTGGTGTTTGTAGTGATTTTTGTCGCAAAAATGGTACGAATGGTTCCGCAGGGTTATGAATGGACGGTCGAGCGTTTTGGCCAGTACACGCACACTTTGTCACCTGGCCTGCATTTTCTGTTTCCCGTCATTCAGGGTATCGGCCGCAAGGTCAATATGATGGAACAAGTGCTGGAAATCCCTTCGCAGGACGTTATCACCAAGGACAACGCCGTGGTGAAAGTCGATGGTGTGGTGTTTTTCCAGGTACTTGATGCGTCCAAGGCAGCTTATGAAGTATCGAACCTTGAACAGGCTTCGATTGCTCTGGTGATGACCAATATCCGGACGGCGATCGGTTCGATGGATCTGGACGAATCGCTATCAAAACGTGACGAGATCAATGCAAAGCTGCTAAATGTCGTTGACCATGCAACCGGGCCTTGGGGCATCAAGGTGAACCGAATTGAATTGAAAGACATCCAGCCGCCGCGTGACTTGGTCGATTCCATGGCCCGCCAGATGAAAGCAGAGCGTGAAAAGCGCGCCAATATTCTTGAAGCAGAAGGTTTTCGCCAAGCTGAAATCCTGAAGGCGGAAGGTGAAAAGCAAAGTACGATCCTGGCGGCCGAAGGCAAGCGCGAAGGCGCTTTCCGTGAAGCCGAAGCACGTGAACGGCTGGCCGAAGCGGAAGCCAAGGCAACGCGCATGGTGTCCGACGCCATTGCATCGGGTGACGTGCAGGCGATCAATTACTTCGTGGCACAGAAATATATTGAAGCATTGAAAGATTTTGCCAACTCGCCAAATCAACGTTTGATGATTTTGCCAACGGATGTAACGGGTGTCATGGGTAGTATCGCCGGTATCGCAGAGCTTGCGAGAGACAGTTCTGACCGACAAAAAGTGTCAATTGCCGCCAAAGCAGCTAAATAAACGAAGGAAACAATATGAGTCCGAAAATGATTCTGTGGGCCTGTCTTGCATTGCTGCTGATTGCGGCAGAAACCATGGCGCCCGGTCTTTTTCTTTTGTGGCTTGGGTTGGCTGCCGGGGTAGTATTTTTTATCGTCTGGGCTTTGCCGGAATTGCCCATGTTGGGGCAGGTGGTTTTGTTCGTCGTGTTTTCGTTTGTATCGATTGCCGTTTACGTAAAATTTTTCCGTAACAAAGAATCTGCCAGTGATCAGCCCTTGTTGAATCGCCGTGGTGAACAATTAGTTGATAAGGTTTACAACTTAGAGACAGCCATCATCAATGGACAAGGCCGGGTCAAGATCGGTGATGCCTTCTGGACCGTACAAGGACCAGATTTGCCAGTGCATGCCGCAGTGAGAATTGTTGCGATAGATAGCATGATTTTGCGAGTGATTCCTGCGGAATAGTTTTCCTGTTGTCTTGTCTCGAAAAAATCCCGGCTCATGCCGGGATTTTTTGTAGGAGGTCGCTTGCGGGCGATACGTTTTAATCGACTATGAGGGTCACCCTCGGCAAGAATGAACCAGAATCCCTATTCGCGGTCAGACCGAACTGATTGCTGGGATTTGAGTCTTTGAATGGAATCTATCGAAACGAATGACATTTGGAATGCTGATTGGCAATACCTGCTTTTCAGCAAAAGCCAAACTAGCGACCCCGGCAAAACCGGCTGGAATCATATCGTTTTTATCATAGTGATTTTTTTGCACATTGTCGTGATCGGGCATTTTTTCCTGTGGCAGCAACTTGCGGATTCCAGGATGGATGCGCCACAGGACGCGCTGGAGATAACTTTTATTGAGAGGACAAGCATGCCGGAACAGGCCGTCGCGCCAGCACCACCCACTAAAAAAATCTCGGCGGTGAAATCAACAATGGAGTCATCCGGCAATATTGTTGCTGTGACTCAGCATGCTGAAAACGGCAATAAAATTTCACCCGCCGGTTTGCGTTTGACTTTCAATAATGACGAGTGGAATACATCTCCCTTAATAACGGAAAGAAATCCGCTAAAAAGACAGCATGTCGAATTGGCGGGTCGTGCCGAGCCTTTCATCAAAGGCATAAAGCTTCGCAATAAATTAACTCCGCAACAGAAATTGGCCATGGTGGGTAAGTTGTTCGGCGCCGTGGAATATGATCCGTGTATAGAAGCAAGTAGAAGATTGGCAAGCGGACAGTCGCAACTGAATGAAATCGATCTAGAAGCTGACCTGCGTTCAATAGAAAACCATTGCAGACCATGACGCTTGAGATGCAACTCATCGGCGCATGCAATTTGCATGAGGTGCAACTATTTCATGCATATTCCTGGTTGCAATTTGCAAGAGGAAAATTTCGATCTGCATCAGGGTTCTTGTGTGAAAAATAATCATCCAAAACTTGCTTAACCAATCGTAACCATTATTCCAGAGTCGCTTAACCCCATATTGCTACTGCAGTGCGTTGAACCCAGTATGACCGGCAGCACACGTTGTCGAAATGTAAATGCATATCAACCCTGGGAGATTCTGTAATGCGCAAAATCATGTTTTCGTTGCTGTCGGCAACGCTCTTAATCGTTCTGGCTTCCTGCTCCAAATCTGACCAGTCATCTGCTGCGGATGCACCGGCAACCGAAGCTACCGCCTATGCTGACAAAGCTGCAGGCGCCGCTGCAAATGATGCGGCAGCCTCTATGTCGCCTGAGTCCGTTAGAGAGCGAAGTGTCGGTGAACTTTCCAAGGACATGAGCGAGGAGAAAGTCACCGCCGAACAAATGACCTCCAGTGCAGCTTCCTATGTTGATGGCGAAAGGAAATTTGTGCGTACCGCCAATGCCAGCTTTCGAGTAAAGGATGTCTATCAATCCGCCATTACAATTGAAAACATCGTTTCCAATCTAGAAGGGTTCGTGGTTGCCAATCAGATCAATTCCAATATTGATCGTGTTAACCGCTATCCGATTGGCGATACAAAACTGATCGAGTTGGCCGAGTACTCCGTGCGCGGCAATTTGACGGTTCGCGTTCCGAGCAACAAGACCCAGGAGTTCCTGCGTGCACTGGTTGCACAGATTGACTTTCTTGATCAGCGAAATTTCGATGCGCGCGATGTACAGTTCGATCTGCTTAGAAAACAGCTGGAGTTTTTACGGAATCAGGAAGCACAAAGACAGCTGGGGACCCTGAGTACAGAGCCCGGTAAAATCAGCGACAGGGCTGCGGTAATTTCAGGTCAGAATGATGCGAAAGCCAACCGTGACGAGGCTGTAGTAGTGCAGAAGGAAGTGGAAGACAGAGTAGCCTTCAGCACCATCAGTCTTTCCATTTATCAGTTGAGCAAGGTTCGTAAAACAGAAATAGACGATGTCGATGCAATTGCAAAGGCGATACGTCCCGGTTTCTTTAGTCGTTTATTCAGTTCAATTTCAGTTGGCTGGTATGGATTGCTGGATATCGTTATTAACCTGTTTGCAGTATGGCCTTTATGGCTTGTAATCGGTTTGGTTTTATTTGCCATCAGGCGTTTCGGTAAAAAATAATCGGCACGAATATCTAGACGCATAAAATAAACCCCAAACAGATAGCCGGTTTGGGGTTTTTGTTTTTCAGACATATTTGGTTGATCGTTTT
>JBDTTC010000326.1:0-3642 GCA_039930825.1 Arenimonas sp. | reverse complement strand
AAAGCCTGGTATGACGCAGGGCAGGCCAAGCGAAAGAATGGCAAGAAGTAATTATTCATATCGGTCAGTCGGGAAGCGTGGAGTGCCGGATATCCCGGTTGTGCTTATTCATTTTCTTATTTCCAATAAATAGTAATGCGGAATACATTTTTATCACCCGATATTTTTCTAACAGGATAGTTTTATGATCAATTTTTCATATGGAGGCCGTAGTGTTTTTATGCTGCTTTTGCTATCAGGTTCAGTTGACGCTGCAGAGGCAGCCGCTGAAAAAACTAAGCCTGTGCCCAGCTTGGGTGGATCGGCCGAAATGGAGATTACTTGTGAGCCGATGCCCGGTGAAAGTGCAGGCCATTTTGTATGCGAAGACCCCGACAGCTTCAAAAAATGCAAAGCGCTCGAAGGCAAAGGCAAGGTGCGCGTTGATGGCGACAAGAAAGAAACTAAAGTACTTGTGTGCGTACAAGGAGGCTGAGTTTAACGCGTCATAAGTTCAACATGCTTCATGCATTGAAATTATATAAACGCTGTCGCAATAATTTAATTGCGGAGACGTTGATTCCCGAGTTTAAAGCAAACGGGCGTGGCCAAGTTATGCGCTGTCATTAGGATTCGGGGTTATTCATTTCGCAATACTGGCTTTTCGAATGGGCCCCGAAGCAATAACTCAATGACCCGGGTCAGATGGAGCCATGACCCGGGCTACCGATTGTTACTAGTCTTTTTTGTCCGAACTCATACCGACTTTTTTCAGCAAAGCCTGGCCTTGTTCGGTTTGTGCCAAGCCTTCCAGCATTGCTCCGACATTGGTGCCGCCATTGGAAGAGAAAATATCCATCACGCCTTTCATGCCGTTTTCGACATTGCCGGAATTGGCAATCACTTTCAGATCGGCTTGCGCCAGGGCTTTTGCCTGCTCTATACCCACGGCCTGATTAGCTTTTACCTGCTCAATCGTCACCAGATATTTTTGGTAGCCTTCGTTATTGCCGATTTCTTTTGCGAGCACGATTTGTGCCTGTACCGGCGCTAGCTGCATGGCTTTTTCGGCTTCGGCGCGGGCAGTACCTTCAAAGGCAATACCTTCAGACTCGCGTTTTTTGCTTTCAAGATTACCTTCAGCCACCAGAATGGTCGTTGCCTTGGTGCCTTCGGCAACCAGAACGGTGGTTTCTTTTTGTTGCGCCGCTTTGATGATCGCCATGTCTTTATTGATGGCGGCGGTTTCTTTGTCCTGATTGGCCTTCACGATTTGCACATCTTTCGCGATGTTTGCCGAAGTCACTTCGGAAACCTTGGTGATTTCCAGTTCCTTTTCGGTCGTGATTTTTGCCTGTTCCTTGATCGACTGCTGCGCCATTTCGTTTGCGATACCCACGGCTTTGTCTTTCTCGGCCGTACGCGAGCCCACTTTCTGCAAGGCATCCTGCAGTTGTACATCGGTTTCACGTTTGGCTTCAATTTCGGCGATGCTGGCACGCTTCATGTTTTCAGCCACTTCAATACGGCTTTGCATTTCAATCAGGGATTTTTTCTTTTCCATGATGTTTTTAATGACATGCGAGCCAGTCGAATCGCGGATGTCCATCAGCTCGATATTCTTGACCGTGGAAACGCCCCAGTTCACCAACTGCGTTTCCACTTCGCGCGTAAACGCTTCGCCAAACTGGCTGCGGCCTTGCATGATTTCTTCGATGTCTGCCGAGGCCAGAATGGTACGCACGGCACCTTGCAAAATCGCGTGCAACTGGCTGCGTAATTCATCAAATGAACTCACGCGTTGAGCGGCCAGATTGGAATCGGAAATACGGAAGAATGCTTTTACATCCACCACGAAAGGCAGTCGGCCTTTATCGTAGGCTTCATAAGCTTCAAGGTCACCATCAAATACCGAAACCGGCAATACAATTTTTACAATACCGATTTTTGGCAGCCAGGAAGGCCATTCGTAATAGGTATTGCCTGATTCATGGTCTTTGCCATAGGAGACCGTGGCCTTGCCCGATTGCACAATATGTACTTCGTTGGTAGGCACGACTCTTCTTAGAAAAAGAGCGATTAGCAGAATAAGAAAAAAGAAGGCGCCGATAACAATGGCGGCCAAGATTAAATCGCTGGTAGGCATTTGGATCCCCTGGGTACAAGTAAACGATATATAACGACAGCAGCATTATATATCGCTTCAGTCGGGCTTTCTTGGTAGCGTTATATTGTTACAGCAGCGCCCGCTGGCCTCGGCGTAAATACGGTCGATGTATATGTGCAGAGTATTTTATTGACGCCGAACGCTTAGCCAACGTTGCTGTTGACGACTTTTTAGCTTTCCAGGCTGATTGGCGCAAAAGGAACGACAGGGTCGACATCGGCTGCGTAATCCACACCTGGCAAACCAAAGCCAAACAACTTAAGAAATTCTTCCTTGTAACTTTTGTAATCGGTCAGTTCGAATAAATTTTCAGTGCTGACATTAGGCCAGATTTGCATCACTGTTTTCTGTACCTCATCGCGTAATTCCCAGTCGTCCATGCGAATGCGTTGGCTCTCGTCGCGACTGGTATTCATAGTGTAAATCTGGGTGCGGAACATGCGGTCGATTTGTTCGATGGTGCCTTCATGAAGATTCATGTTTTTCATGACCTTGAAGCAGATTGAAATATATAGCGGCATGACCGGGATGGCGGCCGATGCCTGTGTCACGACACTTTTGAGCACGGCAACATTTGCAGTGCCATGCAGTGGCGCGAGTAAGTTGCGAAGTGAAGCTGCGGCTCGGTCCATATCTTCTTTTGCTTTGCCAAGCGCACCATGCCAGTAGATTGGCCAGGTAATTTCGGTGCCGATATAGCTGTACGACATTGTTTTGATGCCTTCGGCCAATACACCGGCATCGAGCAATGCCTGCATCCACAATTCCCAATCTTCGCCACCCATCACGGTTATTGTGTCGGCAATTTCCTGCTCGTTGGCGGGTTCAACTGTCGAGTGAATTATTTTGTCTTTGCTCGTATCAATCGCAGTGGATTGATAAGTTTCACCGATAGGTTTCAATGCCGAACGTATCAGTTCGCCGGAGTCAGGCAATTTGCGAACAGGCGAGGCGAGCGAATACACGACCATATCGACCTGGCCTAAATCCTGCTTGATCAGCTCGATGGTTTTGGTGCGCATTTCATGTGAGAACGCATCGCCGTTGATACTTTTCGCATACAAGCCGGCTGCATTTGCAGCTTGTTCGAAAGCAGCCGAGTTATACCAACCTGCGGAACCTGGTTTGTTTTCGGAAGCCGGCTTTTCAAGGAAGACGCCAATGGTTGCTGCATCAGAACCGAAAGCAGCGGTAATGCGTGAAGCCAGACCGTAGCCGGTGGAAGCACCAATGACCAACACTTTCTTCGGACCGGTTTCGATTTTGCCCCCGGCCTTAACCACCTCAATCTGCTCGTTTACGTGAGCTATGCATCCGGTTGGATGCGTGGTGGTGCAGATAAAGCCGCGGGTTTTCGGTTGAATAATCATTCGGGTGTTCCTGGAAGTTCAATCAAAGAAGGATATGTTAACGCGATATGCGATTTGATAGCGTGCCCGTGTCACGCTGGTTCTCGTAGGGGCGCCTGCTCGCTGCGCCAAAGGCTTACGTAGGCC
>JBDTTC010000325.1:0-6087 GCA_039930825.1 Arenimonas sp. | reverse complement strand
CGCATATGTGCAAGCAATTGCAGCAGGCCGGCCATGAAGTTGTTGTATTCGATAATTTATCGCGTGGCCATGCTGATGCTGTTTCCGGTTTAGAGTTGTTCGTCGGTGATCTGAAAAATATCGACGATATTCGACAATGCCTTTCACAACATGATTTTGATGCAGTAATGCATTTTGCCGCACTGGCCTATGTGGGTGAATCGGTAACGGCAGCCCGTGAGTATTACAATAACAATGTTGCCGGCAGTGCCAATCTTTTGCAGGCAATGTCGGAGTTTGGAATCAATAAAATCGTATTTTCATCGACCTGTGCCACTTACGGCGAGCCGATGGAAACACCGATTACCGAAGGCCATCGGCAACTGCCGGTTAACCCCTATGGCAGAACCAAGATGGTGGTTGAAGGCATGTTGTCGGATTTTGCCATTGCCGATGGCTTGCAGAGCATTGCACTTCGCTATTTCAATGCCGCCGGTTGCGACCCATCGGGTCAATTGGGCGAGCGACATTTTCCCGAGACGCACCTCATACCGCTGGTATTGATCGAAGCTTTGCGCATCCAGCAGGGCGGTGATCCGGCCGATACGCAGCTGAAGGTATTCGGCGGCGATTTTTCTACACCGGATGGAACCTGTATTCGTGACTACGTACATGTGAACGATCTTTGCCAGGCACATCTGCTTGCGCTTGAGCGTCTGATTTTGAACAAGGTATCGGGAGCCGAGGCTTATAATTTGGGCAATGGCACCGGATTTTCCGTGCTCGATGTGATCAATACCTGTCGCACAGTCACCGGCTTGCCGATTACTTATCAAATTATTGAAAGGCGTCCGGGTGACCCTGGCGCATTGGTCGGCAGTGCCGCATTGGCGAGGTCGGTGTTGGGTTGGCAACCGAAGCATCCAGACTTGAATACGATAGTGGCGACAGCGTGGGATTGGTTCACGCATTCTTACAGGAAAAATTAAGCAACATGACTTTTATACTCGGCATCAACGCGTTTCATGGAGACTCCTCCGCCTGCCTGATCAAGGACGGCCAAATAATTGCGGCTGCCGAAGAAGAGCGCTTTCGCAGAATCAAACATTGGGCCGGCTTTCCCAGTCAGGCGATTGAGTATTGTTTGAAAGAAGCGGGTATTGATCTGTCAGCGATTGATCATCTAGCCATTAATCAGGATTCAAAAGCAAATCTTGGTAAAAAACTGGCCTACACAATTATCAAGCGTCCGGATTTAAGTTTCGTGCTCGACCGAATTCGCAATAAGCGTGAACGTGCAGGCGTAGCGGAGCATTTGGCGCAGGCTTTCCCCGGCAGTATTTTTAAGGGCAAGGTGCAGGCCGTTGAGCATCATGTCGCGCATCTTTCTTCCGCGTTTCACGTATCGCCGTTTGAAAAAGCGGTGGTTGTGTCGGTCGATGGCTTCGGTGATTTTGCCAGCGCTGCCTGGGGTGTTGGCAACGGGATTGATATTAATGTTGAAGAGCGGGTTTATTTCCCGCATTCACTGGGTATTTTCTATCAGGCATTAACGCAATATCTTGGCTTTCCGCACTACGGTGACGAATATAAAGTAATGGGTTTGGCGCCGTATGGCGAACCGAAGTATCTGGAAAAAATGCGGGAGATCGTGAAGCTTGAACCCGATGGTGGTTTCAAGTTGAATCTGGATTACTTCCGTCATCATAAAGAAAAAATAGATTACGAATGGGAGAACGGCTCGCCATCGGTCGGTATTCTTTTCTCGGATAAATTGATCGAACTGTTGGGGCCGTCGCGTAGCCCGGATTTACCGTTGGAGCAATACCACAAAGATTTGGCGCGTTCGATCCAGGCGATGTATGAAGAAGCCTTTTTCCATTTACTCAATACCTTGCACAAAAAGCACGGCATGGATCAGCTCTGCATTGCCGGAGGCTGCGGTATGAACTCGGTCGCGAATGGCAAGGTGACCTTGCAGACTCCTTTCAAGGAAATCTATGTGCAATCAGCGGCAGGCGATGCTGGCGGTGCGATCGGTGCCGCCTATGCCGTGTGGCATGAACTGGGCGGCGCACGCGGACCGGAAATGGACCATGCCTATTGGGGGCCCGAAGCTACCGATGTTGAAATTGAAAAACTTTTGCAAGAGCGCGCTGAAGAAATTACTGCCCAGCATTGCGCAATAAAAAAATATGCCGATGAAGCGCAGCTTTGTAAAAAGGTTGCCGCAAATGTTGCCGAT
This sequence comes from Arenimonas sp., assembly GCA_039930825.1. GTDB lineage: Bacteria > Pseudomonadota > Gammaproteobacteria > Xanthomonadales > Xanthomonadaceae > Arenimonas. Next base: position 3,863 of record JBDTTC010000325.1, on the reverse strand, counting down.
GGCCAAGTAATTGGCTGGTTCCAGGGCCGCATGGAGTGGGGTCCAAGAGCCTTGGGTAATCGTTCGATTGTCTGTGACCCGCGCCGAGCCGACATGAAAGATATTCTGAATCTGAAAATCAAACGTAGAGAATCATTTCGTCCATTCGCACCTTCGATCTTGCGTGAGTCGGTAAGCGAATGGTTTGAACTGGACGGTGAAGTGCCCTTCATGATGCAGGTGTACCAGATTCGTGCCGAACAACGCAGCAAAATTCCTGCGGTTTGCCATGTTGATGGTTCGGGTCGTTTGCAAACGGTCTATGAAAAAACAAATCCGCGTTATTACCATTTGATCGAAGAATTCAATGCCTTAACCGGCGTACCGATGGTCCTGAATACCTCGTTCAATGAAAATGAACCTGTCGTGTGTACACCACGAGAAGCACTGGATTGTTTCTTGCGTACGAAGATGGATTGCCTGGTGATGGGGGATTGGGTGCTGGAGCGAAAGCAAGATGCAAGCGGCGACTGATATGAGCGACTGCGTTCAGGACAAGCAATTGGCATGGCCAATGGAGTCAAAAAAACAGTGAGCGAAGTAGCAAGCACAGCGCCGGAAAGGGCTCTCCATCTGGATGGTTTGAGGTTCTTTGCATTTTTTTCGGTCTTCCTGCATCACGCCTTGAAGATCCCCATGCTTTGGGCCGGCGTTGATGTGTTCTTTGTGATCAGCGGTTATCTGATTACCGGTATTTTGCTGAAAAGCAGGGAAAAGCCGAATTATTTTTCGACTTTTTATAAGCGCCGCTTCCTCAGAATTTTTCCACCCTATTATTTGTTCATTACGATAGTTTTTCTTTTTTTCGAAAAAAGTAATTTCGAAACCATCTTTTACTACTTTACTTATTTAAGTAATTTCAATGATGCTTTTCATTATTCCGGAACTGTCAATTCGCTTACACCGATGTGGTCGCTGGCAATCGAAGAACAGTTTTATCTTATTTGGCCGCTATTTATCTGGGCGCTTGGGAGAAAAGGCATTGTCTGGATGTCCATTACCCTTTTGTTACTTGCTCCGGCCCTAAGATTTGCGGTGGCCATTTATGCGGATAACCATTGGCCGGCTTATTTCCTGCTGCCGTGCCGTGCGGACCTTCTGGCTGCCGGGAGTCTGCTTGCCGTCGTTCAGATGACCGTGACCGATACCCAATTTCTGAAGATCAGTGCCCAAGCGGCTGCCGTGGCTGTTGGTTCGGCAATATTATTCGTTGCGACCGCCCTCTTTAATGATGACTTCAGGACCGGGACGAATTCGGTATTGTTCAATACGCTGGGCTATAGCCTGGTCATGCTGATCGCGACCGGCCTTGTGGCATATCTGGTTCCGAGAAATAATTCCATTTTCAGTAGAATTTTAAAGTTCAGGGTATTCGTTTATCTAGGCAGCATCAGCTACGTACTTTATCTGGTTCACAAACTGGTTCTAATCCAGGTGAGTTCGCTGGGCTTATCTACTTGGCTTTATGTCCTTGCATCGTTCACGATTACTATGTTGATAGCGATGTGCTCATGGCGTTTCCTCGAAGCACCACTGCAGCGCTACAAATCAAAAATTGCCGCCTATTGAATTATGAAAATCTGCCTCTTTCAGCTTTATGGTTATCAGGATATTCCAGGTAAATGATGAATGACGATAAAAAAATCCTGATCCTCTGCGATTGGCTGCCACCCGATTTTGGTGCAGTCGGCCAATACGCGGTAGGTTTTGCAAAAGCGCTTGCAGAGCAGGGACATCAAGTCAGCCTGTTTGGTTTTTCATCCACGGCTTCCAGTACCACGAAAGAATCATTTGGCAGCGGCAATGTATTGACCCGCCGAATTCATCGTAGCCAATATGATCGCGGGAACTTCATCAAGCGGGCATTCTGGACTTTCGGCGCGAATATCGCTTTGTTATTCGCAGCGAGACGGGAATTTCTTGCTGCCGATGAAATCCGTTTTACCGGGTCGCCGCCGTATCTGATTCATTTCGTTATGCCGCTGGCTTTTCTGTTTCGCAAGAAAACCCGTTACCGGATTACCGATTTTCATCCGGAATGTTTAATGGCGACTTATGAAAAAGTGCCGCTATGGATGAAGTTTCTGCATCGAATTACGCTTTTTTGGCGACGTCGTGTCAGTGTGATTGAGGTGTTAGGCGAAGATCAAAAGCGTCACATCATGGCGGCAGGTATTGCCGCGGATCGCGTAGAACTATTGCGGGATCCGTCCCCGATTAGTTTTGATGGAAATCATATTGCTACCGAGGTGCCGGAGTTGTTGCGGCATCGAAAAATAATTCTGTACTCGGGCAATTGGGGCGTGGCGCATGATCACATGACTTTTGTCGAAGGTTTTGAGGACTTTTGTCGTAAAAACCCCGACCTTGCCGGAGTCTGGTTGAATGCTACCGGCGGCCGCGCAGATTTGGTTGAGGCCGAGTTAAAAGCACGCGGCTTGCCATTTGTGCGAACGCGCCCGGTTCCCCTGGATCAGCTGCCGGCAGTATTGCTGGCGGCGGACGTGCATCTGATTACCCTGGTCGATAATTTCGTGGGTTATGTATTGCCCTCGAAAGTTTATGCCTGCATAGCTTCGAACAAGCCAGTTTTATTTATTGGCAGCCGTGATTCCGATGTCCATCTTTTATCTGAACAAGACCGCGATAAAGATGGCTATCAGCAAGTATCCGTTGGCGATTCTGGCCAGGTCTGCACTGCTCTGGAACGATTACTGGCTGTCGTCTGAGCCCCATAAAAGGTATGCTGTCATGCAGCAATACAGGAGAAATACGTGAGCAGAATTTTAGTCTTGGGCGCCGGTGGTTTTATCGGCAGCCATCTGGTTAAACGCCTCAAATCCGAGGGTCATTGGGTACGTGGCGTTGATTTGAAAAATCCGCGCTATGCGGCATCGGCCGCCGATGAATTTCAAGTAGCTGATCTGCGTGTTTACGAGAATGTCGTGGCCGCACTCGAAGGTGGTTTTGACGAGGTGTACCAATTGGCTGCTGATATGGGCGGTGCCGGTTTCGTTTTTACCGGCGAACACGATGCCGACATCATGCACAACTCGGCGCAAATCAATATTCATGTGCTGGATGTCGCGGCTAAAAATAAAGACGGAAACTACGGCGTAGGCAGAATTTTTTATTCCTCTTCGGCCTGCATGTATCCGGAATACAATCAGCTCGATCCCGATAATCCAAAATGCAATGAAGATTCCGCCTATCCGGCAGCACCAGATTCGGAATACGGCTGGGAAAAATTATTCAGCGAGCGCCTTTATTTTGCCTATGCCCGCAATTACGGGATGACTGTACGCGTTGCCCGTTATCACAATATCTTCGGACCGGAAGGTTCATGGCATGACGGTCGCGAAAAGGCACCGGCAGCACTTTGCCGCAAAGTGGCGATGGCACTCGATGGCGATGCAATCGAAATGTGGGGCGACGGTAAGCAAACACGCTCGTTCCTCTATGTGGACGAATGCGTAGAAGCGACCTTGCGCCTGATGCGTTCGGATTTCACCGGCCCGGTTAATATTGGTTCCGAAGAAATGGTGTCGATCAATCAATTTGCCGACATGATTATGGCGATTGCCGATAAGAAACTTGGCGTCAAACATATTCCAGGGCCCACCGGCGTGCGCGGCAGAAATTCCGACAATCACTTGATTCGCGAAAAGTTAGGCTGGGCACCGTCATTGCCGCTGGATATGGGGCTCCGTAAAACTTATGCATGGATTGCAGAGCAGGTGGCGAAGGGCGCAAGCGATGTTTAAGGCTCAGTATAGAAATTTAGTCGGCGTATGCCTTTGATCTTGCATTCAAACGTTACTGAT
>JBDTTC010000324.1:0-4085 GCA_039930825.1 Arenimonas sp. | reverse complement strand
GCCCATTTTTTCTTCTTCAATATAAATTCCGGGCTCAATAGTGAAAAGCATAGCATTGCAGGTCAACGTGGCAGGATACTGGCACTGGTTTTCTGGAATGCCAGTTCGGTTTATTCACAAAATTTAATCGATGGGCTGGCACGGATCAAATCCAAACATCCGGTCGGCTTGGCAGTTCTAGGGGTTCATTTGCCGAAGTTCGATAACGAAGTGGATGACCGAGTAGTGATGAAAGCCATCAACCGGCAACGTATCAATTTCCCAGTCGCCAATGACCGTGGCTGGATTACGTGGCAACACTTCGGTATTACCCGTTGGCCATCGGTAGCACTAATAGATGGTGAAGGGGTCGTGCGAGACATCATCGCAGGTGATGACCAAATCGAAATACTCGAAAAGATGATCGGCGAATTGATTCATGAATCTTCAACGAGCCAATCGATGCTGGAACATGCATTTCGTGCCAAAAACGCTGAAGAACGCACGGCACTATCGTTTCCGTCAGGAATTGCCGTTACCGACTCGCATTTATATATCGCCGATACCGCGCATCACCGTATTCTGGAATGTACCCATCAAGGGCGCATATTGCGGGAGTTTGGCAATGGCCATCCCGATTTAAACGACGGACCAGCCAACGAAGCTGCATTCAATGCTCCACGTGGCCTGTGCCTGGTAAGGGAAACCTTGTACATCGCCGATACTGGAAATCATGCGCTGCGCCGTATCCATTTAATCAGTGGCGATGTAGCGACCGTATTAGGCACCGGTAAAGCCGGGCAGCCACGGGAAGGCGTAAGCAAGCATTCGTCAGAGAATAGTCTGAATATGCCATGGGGAATCAGTGGCAGTAATGACAAGCTCTATATCGCCATGGCTGGCTGCAATCAAATTTGGGAATACGAGCTCGGTAATGCCCGCATGCGATTTATCGCCGGAACCGGCGATTTGGGTATCGCGGACGGGCCGGGTCGCAATGCCTTATTCGCACAGCCATCCGGCGTGGCGCTGGTACAACAAAGTCTTTACGTGGTTGATTCGGCAACGTCATCCGTTCGCGCCATCCAGTTGCAACAAAATACAGTGCAAACACTCGTCGGGCAGGGGCTTTACGAATTTGGCGATCAGGATGGTGAACGCCGCGATGCCCGACTACAGTTCCCGCAAGCGATTGCACTCGACCCCAATTCGCCGGTGCTATGGATTGCCGATACCTACAATGGCAGCCTTCGTAAATTGCGACTTGGTGGCGGCGGCATGAGTACCCAGCAACTTCCGCAAAGTTTGAATGAACCCGCCGCGCTTGTGATCGGCGCAGGAGCATTATGGATTGCCGATGCCGGCGCGCACGAAATACTGCGCTATGACCTTGGCTCAGAATTGTTGACCCGCCTGCCAATTGGTGAATAAACCAGACAGGTCATTAAACATGCGAAAATATACGCATGAATGATGCATCTTCACAGCCCGTTTTTGACGGTAAAGCCTTCGTCAAGGACCTCACTACGGCGCCGGGCGTTTACCGCATGTATGCCGCAGACGACAGTGTTTTGTATGTCGGCAAGGCGCTCTCGCTAAAAAAACGTGTTACCAGTTATTTTCTCAGTACGGTTTCTTCGACCCGCATCGCATTGATGATCAAGCAAATTGCGCGGATGGAAATTACCATCACCCGCACCGAAAGCGAAGCCCTGATTCTCGAAAACCAATTAATAAAATCGTTGCGGCCGCGGTATAACGTATTGCTACGTGATGACAAGAGTTATCCCTACATTCTAATCACTGACGAAACCTGGCCGCGACTGGCATTCCATCGTGGGCCGCGAGCGGTTCCGGGCCGTTATTTCGGACCTTATCCGAGCGCATCGGCAGTCACCAGTACACTGGATTTGATGCAGAAAATATTCAAGCTCCGCAATTGCGAAGACAGTGTATTCCGCAATCGTTCCCGACCGTGTCTGCAACATCAAATTGGCCGTTGTACAGCGCCTTGCGTCGGTTTGATTGCACCGCGTGATTACGACGCCGATACCAAACGCGCCACCTTGTTTCTTGATGGACGCAGTGGCGAAGTCGTAGATGATTTAACGCGTTCGATGGAAGCCGCCAGTACGAGTTTGCAGTTTGAACTCGCTGCCTATTTGCGCGATCAGGTTGCCGGCATTCGGCGCATTCAAGCCAAGCAATACATTGAAGGCGAGCAGGCTGATATGGACGTGCTGGCATGTGCGATGGAGCAGGGCACAGCCTGTGTTTTACTATTGGCATTCCGCAGCGGCATGAATCTCGGAACACGTTCGTTTTTTCCGAAGACCAACGGTGTTGATAATGCCAGTGAAGTCCTGGGCGCTTTCGTCAGCCAGTATTATTTCGAACAACGTCCGCCGCGTGAAATTATTTTAAGTCACGTGATTGAAGACGCGAAATTGCTGGAAAAAGTGCTGACCGCACAGGCCGGCAGAAAGGTGGAAATCAAAACATCGGTACGTGCCGATCGTGCGCGTTATCTTGAAATGGCCGTCAGCAATGCTGTGTTGGCATTGAGTACCGAAATCACCAGCAATGTCGCACAACGCAAACGCCTGGAAGCCCTGCAACAAATGCTCGGTATGGCTCACGTGCCGCAACGCATGGAGTGTTTTGATATCAGTCATACGCAAGGCGAAGCGACAGTAGCATCCTGTGTCGTGTTTAATCAGGAAGGAGCGCTACGCAGTCAGTATCGCCGTTTCAATATTGACGGCATTACGCCCGGTGATGATTATGCCGCCATGCATCAGGCACTCACACGCCGTTTCAAACGTGCTGTTGAAGAGGGCGTTCTACCAGATGTTTTGTTTATCGATGGTGGCGAGGGCCAGCTCACACAAGCGCGGGACGTATTGAAAGAATTGGGTGTTAGCCAGGTAATTCTGGTCGGCGTGGCGAAAGGTGTCGAGCGCAGGGCGGGCGATGAACAAATAATTCTTCCCGATGGTCGTGTACTTCGACCCGGGGCTCATTCACCGGCATTGCAATGGATTCAACAAATACGCGATGAAGCCCATCGCTTTGCAATTACTGGGCACCGTGGACGACGACAGAAAAAACGCGATGTTTCGAAGCTTGAAGATATTCCCGGTATCGGCCCGCGTCGTCGTGCGGCATTGTTGAAACACTTCGGTGGCCTTGCTGCATTGAAAGAAGCTGGCAGCGAAGAAATATCGCGTGTAGCCGGCGTGAATGAAGCCCTTGCCGCGCGTATTTATGCCTCGCTACATGGGTTAGAATCGAAGGCGAACTCCCCCGAGTTGCCACAGGAACCCTAGTGAATTTGACCCTCCCAACCATGCTGACCCTGTTTCGCATCGTATTGGTGCCGGTATTGGTCTTGGTGTTTTACTGGCACCATCCTTGGAGCAATATTCTGGCTTGCGCAGTGTTCGTACTGGGTGCATTGACCGACTGGCTGGATGGTTGGATTGCCCGTCGCTACGACATGTATTCGGCATTCGGCGCTTTTCTGGATCCGGTCGCCGATAAATTGGCTGTGGCCTTTGCCTTGTTTCTGGTCACCCAAAAGCATCACACCGCCTGGATTGCGATTTTGAGCGCGATTATCGTCGGTCGCGAAATTACCATTTCCGCATTGCGTGAATGGATGGCACAAGTTGGTGCACATGGTTTGGTAAAAGTCGCCGCACTCGGCAAGATAAAAACGATTGTGCAAATGGTCGCAATTAGTTTCGTTTTATTTTACGAAGATCTTTTCGGAATTCCGATTTTCAGAATTGGTGAATGGCTATTGGCAATCGCTGCTGCGCTCACACTTTGGTCGGGTTTTGATTATATGCGCGCCGCATGGCCTACAATGCGTAAGGGCTGAAAGCTACATTTGACGGGCTCTTGCGTAATTTTTAGTAAAAAGGTGTTGACGCAAAAGCGCTAATCCATAATAATATGCGTTCTCCGCGGGAATAGCTCAGTTGGTAGAGCACGACCTTGCCAAGGTCGGGGTCGAGAGTTCGAGTCTCTTTTCCCGCTCCAGATTCAAAAAAGCCTCGGTTCGCCGAGGTTTTGTTTTTTCAGAGTCTAGTTTTTTTATT
>JBDTTC010000323.1:0-10909 GCA_039930825.1 Arenimonas sp. | reverse complement strand
TAATTCGCTTTCCATCAGCTCTGTCGGGATCGCGCCGCAGTTCACCGGAATGAAGGGATTGGTCGCACGGCTACCTAGTTCGTGAATGGAACGGGCGACGAGTTCTTTACCGACCCCAGATTCACCACTGATATAAACCGGCGCTTGGCTGCGTGCCACCTTGGCAATGGTGCCGCGAAGTTGCTGCATTCGCGGCGCATCGCCGAGTAATTTACCGCTGGCTTGATGCAAGTTGGCCGCCCGCCGTTGTTCATTTAGTTCCAGTGCGTGCTGCACTAATCGCCTGAGTACTGCCAAATCAACCGGTTTTGACACGAAATCAAAAGCTCCCGCTTTCAGGGCATCAACGGCGGCCTCCACGTTTCCGAATGCGGTAATCATCGCGACAGGCGTTTCCGGAAAGCGCTGGTTAAGGTAGGCGATGACCTCAAGACCATTGCCGTCCGGAAGGCGCATGTCGGTGAGGCAGATGTCGTATTTGTTGGCTGCAAGCTGGGCTTTGGCAGAGGCTACATCAGCAGCAGTGTCGACACGAAGGCCCATACGTCCAAGGGTAAGCACCAACAATTCACGAATATCGCGTTCGTCGTCTATAACTAAAGCACTGCGGGCTGGATTGGCCATAAGTCACACTGGAATTAAAACACCAACACCTTAGCGCAAGCTGGTCAAAGGGCCAAGCAGGCATGTTGCTATTGCATGGTTAAAAATTGTTTTAAGACTTACAAAGAGTGGCTTGACGGCTTTAAGCTCCGGATTATGAGAGCTACGTGGCGAGAATTTTTATTCCAAGCTCATCAAATTCTGAGTGCTTTGCATGGTGATCCTGAAGCATGAGCCTCCCGCTGGTACTGGCTCAAATTGCAATGTGCACTGATTGGCTTCGCAAAGCTGTTTCGCAATATATAAACCCAGGCCCGTGCCGTGTTCACTGGTGGTATAGAAGGGTGTAAACAATTGCTCGGCAACCCTTGGCGGAATACCTGGCCCGCGATCGATAACTTCGATTAGCGGAGCGTTGGTGTTTTTGTCCTGGCGTACAGACACGGTTACCTGTGCAGGTTTGCCGGGTTCACGGCCGTAATTGAGTGCGTTATGTACCAGGGCGGTCAACACTTGGTGCAATTGTTGTGGATCAGCCATCGCAACTAGCAAGCGTGCCTCGTTAACGGCCTGCATCACATCGGTTTCGAGTGGGTGGTTTTGGCGGTATTCCTCGACAAATCGCCGGACAAAAGCGCTGAGTTCAATGCTTTCGGGCTGCGAGCGTTCGCGACGGGCAAGCCCCAGAATATTTTCCACAATGCCATTCATTCGTTGGCATTGGCTGTGAATAATTTCCAGTAAGCGTCTATCAGCTTCGGGTAACCCTACCGACTCGTCCAGTAGTTGTGCCGAGTAGCTAATCGCTGCCAGCGGATTGCGAATTTCATGTGCGATGCTGGCAGAAAGGCGTCCGAGCGTAGACAAGGTCAATTCTTCAGCGCGTACTGAATAGATGCGGCTGTCATCCAGAAAAATAAGAAAAAGATTGTCGGTAACATTGATTGATACAAAACGGGGCAACACTTCGGGCGCACCTTCGGCGATCGTCATTGCTTTCGGAGTTTCACTGCGACTGCGGCGCCATTTCCATAGACTTTCGTGTAATTGCAGTGCAACTTCAACCAAGGAACGCCGATCTGGTGACGGGTTACCCAGCAATGCCCAGGCCGCTTCATTGGCTAGGCGAATGCGATGTCCTCCATCTACGACCAAAATGCCGGTCCGCATTCTACGAATCACCAATTCATTGATTTCAGACAAATTGGCGAGTTCTTCGCCGCGTTTCTCGGCCAGAGCATGGCTTTCGCTCATTTGCCGGCTTAGCAACTGGAAAAGCAAGGCTGCCGCCAAGTATGTAACGGAGAACATCGCCGCTTCGGCAGCCGTATTGGCCGAATCAATTTCCCAAATTCTGTTTGCTATGTAGTTGCCCAGTACCAGAACGCTGCCGACGAGAGCAAAACCAATGCTCGCCCTAAGCGTCAGAATCAGGCCGGCAGCCGCAATATTGAAGATAAGCAGCAGGCAAACCCCGCTATCGATGCCTTGAAAAGCGAATAAAGCAGCCGCGGCTGCACAAAGATCGAATAGCAACCCAAGTGCAATCTGGCGCCTGACGCGCATTGTCGAACGCGTGCTGGCCCACATGAAAAGCCCGGCAATCACCAAGTAAAGGATTGCTCCGCTCTTTGCTAGCCAGGGGTATTCCTGCTCAGCCAGCAAAGTACCGACAGGTGAAAATGCCACCAGAGCGAACAGTCCCGCTTCAAGAATGCGGTATAGGGAGAAGAAATAGATCTCCCGCCTTTGCAGGGTTTTAGCAACGTCGGCGCCAAGGCCGTGGCTGGAAAAGTTCGCTAGCAAGGCAGAAATCCTGAGGCAGGGAGGCCTCAGTATAGATAGGTCGGGGGGCTTTTTGCCTTTGTCGCCCCGCTCGGCGACAATAGCGGTCTTTCCCGGGGCTGCTTGGTCCCGTCTTTTGCGGCTTGTCCGCTGTCTTCATATCGATAAGGTGTTGCATGAACTTCCACGAGTATCAGGCTAAACAATTGTTCGCCGACTACGGTATTGCCGTACCCAAAGGCATCGTCGCGCGCAGTCCAGAAGAAGCGGTTGCTGCTGCAAAAGCTATTCCGGGCGATTTATGGGTGGTCAAAGCCCAGATTCATGCTGGTGGCCGCGGCAAGGCTGGTGGTGTGAAACTCGCCAGGTCATTCGATGAGGTTCGTGACTATGCCAAGGCAATGCTCGGTACCAAAATGGCAACCTATCAATCGGCTGGTATCGCTCTGCCAATTGATTGCGTGCTGATTTCCGAAGGTACTGATATCGCCAACGAGCTGTATCTTTCCGTATTGACTGATCGCGCCAGTAAAACGATTACTTTCATTGCCTGCGCCGAAGGTGGCGTGGAAATTGAAAAAGTCGCCGAAGAAAATCCGGACGCGATCAAATCGTTGCACGTGAATTATGTGCAAGGCTTGCAACCGTATCAGTGTCGCCAAATGGGTTTTGACCTTGGCCTGAATGCCAAGCAAGTCGGCCAGCTCACAAAAATCATGATGGGTTTGTACAAATTATTTAACGAAAAAGATTTGGCCCTCGTTGAATTGAATCCGCTCGCCATTTTGACCAACGGTGACCTTGCCGTACTCGATGGCAAAATCAATTCTGACGACAACGCGACTTTCCGTCATCCCGATCTTGCTGCGATGCGTGATATCCGTCAGGAAGATGAAACCGAAGTGCTCGCCAGCAAATACGACCTGAACTACGTCACGATGGACGGCAATATCGGTTGCATGGTGAACGGTGCAGGTCTGGCCATGTCGACCATGGACGTTATCTCGTTGAATGGCGGTTCGCCTGCGAACTTCCTCGATGTTGGTGGCGGCGCAACTAAAGAACGCGTTACCGAAGCTTTTAAACTCATTTTGTCATCCGATAAGGTCGAAGCGATTTTCGTCAATATTTTCGGCGGCATCGTTCGTTGCGACATGATTGCCGAGGGCATCATTGCTGCAGTAAAAGAAGTCGATGTGAAAGTGCCGGTCGTTGTTCGTCTGGAAGGCACCAATGTCGAAAAAGGCAAGGAAATTTTGAAGAACTCCGGCCTGGCGATTACATCGGCCGACAATATTAACGACGGCGCGAAGAAAGTCGTTGCGGCGGCAAAAGCAAAAGCCTGAGTGCCATTGGAATTTCGATTCCGATGACAACATCGCGGCTTCTGCCGCATCACAAACTACGAGAGTTGTATATGAGCGTTCTAGTCAATAAAAATACCAAAGTGATCGTGCAAGGTTTCACCGGCACCCAGGGTACTTTCCATGCCGAACAAATGCTGGAATACGGAACCAAGGTTGTTGGTGGCGTTACGCCCGGTAAAGGTGGCACCACGCATATCGGCCTGCCGGTATTCAACACCGTGCAAGATGCAGTTGATGCAACCGGTGCGGATGCATCGGTGATTTATGTACCACCTCCGTTTGCAGCCGATGCGATTCTGGAAGCGGCGGATGCTGGCATTCGCGTGATCGTCTGCATCACCGAAGGCATTCCAGTTCTCGACATGCTGCGCGTGAAAAATACTTTACGCGGTTATGATGACGTCACACTAATCGGTCCTAACTGCCCGGGTGTGATTACTCCGGGTGAATGCAAAATTGGCATCATGCCCGGTCATATTCATTTGCCTGGCAAGATCGGTATCGTTTCGCGTTCCGGTACGCTGACCTATGAAGCAGTGAAGCAAACGACCGACGCTGGTCTGGGTCAATCGACCTGTATCGGTATTGGTGGCGACCCAATGCAAGGCATGAACTTCATCGACTGCCTGCGCTTGTTCCAAGATGACCCGCAAACTGAAGGCATCATCATGGTGGGCGAAATCGGCGGCAGCGCGGAAGAAGAGGCGGCCGAGTTCATTTCACAATATGTGACGAAGCCGGTTGTCGGTTTCATCGCCGGTGCCAGTGCACCGGAGGGCAAGCGTATGGGCCATGCTGGTGCAATTGCATCAGGCGGCAAAGGCACCGCTGCCGGGAAATTCGCTGCTATGGAAAAAGCCGGCGTTACCACAGTACGTTCGCCCGGCGATTTGGGCGAAGCGATTGCCAAGCGTCTAGCAAAGTAATTTGTACCTGATTCGATGAAATAAAAAAGCCGCGCAAGCGGCTTTTTTTATGAGCGCGATTATTTTTTTCTGCAAACCATGACCATTTGATGGCAATGATAAGGATCAATTCGTTCAAGCAGTGGCTGCATAAAATTCGGAAAAGGATAGAGGCCGTAACCGCGGGCATGCTCTATTTCAAACCCTAGCGCTGTCAGGTAGCGGCGCAGAACGCTGTAGCTGAAAACTACCAGATGCCTGTGTTCGGGCGTCATACCCTCAAGCGAAATCGGGCGGTTTTCACTGACGTGGAATAACTCCTGTGACTCTAGCAGTTCAATCGAATCGGGATGTGGTCCCGAGGACGGCATACGCCCCGCCAAAATAAGTGCTGCTGTGAAATAGGTGCTGATGTTGGGAGTGAGTAAAACCAATCGTCCATTGCTGCGTAACACGCGTTTGCATTCGCGCAGGAAATGGCACGGCATCAAAAGGTGTTCTAGTACCGACAGCGCATATACGCAATCCTTGGACTCGCTCTGCACAGGAATTACCTGGTTTAGATCACCCTGGATTACATCAAGTCCATTTTCACGTGCCGTAGCGACCAGGTTTGAACTCCACTCGATTCCGGTGTAAGTGAATTTTGATCCAGTTCGCGAGTCTTCAATGATTCGAGCGTCTCTGCCGATGCCGCAACCACATTCAAGAAAATCATCGCCGCTACTCTCAGAAACGATTTGATTTCTGGCGAAAGAATAGGCCTGAATCATGGTGCGTTGATAAAGATTCTTGAAATAACGCTGTATCATGATCATTTAAGCCCGAAGTATCTGCCTGCAAACGGTAACGCAATGAGCCATATTAGAATAGCCCTCGCCCAATTTGATTTTCCGGTCGGAGCAGTCCACGCCAACGCCGAAAAAATAATCGCTTTGGCCGAGCAGGCAAGAGACCTGTACGGCGCCGATGTCATCTTGTTCCCGGAGTTGGCTATTAGTGGCTATCCGCCGGAAGACCTGCTCAATCGCCCAGATTTCTTGAGTGATTGCGAGCAGGCAATCAGAAAAGTTGCAAATGCCATCGAAGGCATCGTTGCGATTGTTCCTTGGCCGCATGCGGCTGGTTCTGTTGTTTTCAATGCAGCGTCAGTAATACGTGATCGACAGATTGAAGCCACTTACCACAAGCGTGAGCTACCAAATTATGCAGTGTTCGATGAGCGCCGATACTTTGCAGCCGATAACGAAGCCTGCACCTTCGTAGTGAATGGCATCACGATAGGTTTGGTAATTTGCGAAGATTTATGGTTTGCCGAGCCTCTTGCAGAAACGGTGAAGCAGGGGGCGCAGATCGTTCTGGTGCCGAATGCGTCGCCGTTCGAGGCAAATAAAACCGCGCAGCGCGATGCACTTCTGGCGCAACGTGTCAGCGAATCGAAATGTGCTATTGCGTATCTGAATGTGATTGGCGGTCAGGATGAGGTGGTCTTTGACGGTAGCTCTGTATTGGCTGATGCCGACGGTAACGTTCATCCTAATGCCGAAGCGTTTGCCGAACATTTATTGATTGCCGACTTCGATTCCAATACGAAAAAGTTCAGTCGAATTCACTGGCCTGCCGAAGTCGACGAGTCGAAACAGAGTCTCGCATGGCGTGCGATTGTGCGTGGTATTCGCGATTACTGCGGCAAGAACGGTTTCAGGAAAGTTTGGCTGGGGGCTTCCGGCGGCGTTGATTCCGCTTTGGTGATGGCGCTGGCAAGCGAGGCATTGGGAGCAGAAAACGTCAACGCCATTCGTCTGCCGTCGCGTTACACAACGGGGTTGTCGAATAATCTTGCCGACATACAGGCGGACAAACTGGGCGTAAGTATTTCCGAAGTCGCAATTGAAGCGCCGTTCAAGGGGTTTCTTGAAACCCTTGCGCCGATGTTTGCCAGCAAGGCCGTGGATGTTGCCGAAGAAAATCTACAATCAAGAACGCGTGGCACCATTTTGATGGCCTTGTCGAACAAGCTTGGCGGTCTATTGCTGACGACTGGAAACAAGAGCGAGTACGCCGTCGGTTACGCCACGATTTATGGCGATATGTGTGGCGGTTATGCGCCGATAAAAGATTTGTACAAGATCGAAGTATTCGCATTGTGCCGCTGGCGCAATGCGCAGGGTGATGGCGAAGTCATACCGAATGCCGTTATCGAGCGGCCTCCAACGGCGGAGCTGAGGGATAACCAGAAAGATCAGGACTCGTTGCCGCCCTATGAAATACTCGATGGCATTCTTTATCGCTATGTCGATCTGGAAAAATCGGCGGCAGAAATCATTGCCGAAGGCTTCGATGCCGCCACTGTGGAGCGTGTATTGCGCTTAGTGAAAATCAGCGAATGGAAGCGCCGCCAATCGGCACCTGGCCCGAAATTATCGCGTCGTGCCTTTGGCCGTGAACGGCGATATCCGATAACGTCGGGCTATTGATTCGCAATCAATAAAAAACGCCGAACTTGTCGGCGTTTTTTCAACCATGAAAAACGAGGCTTATTTGAATTCACCCGAGAACGGATTCAACTGGCGGAACAGGCCTTTCTTGCGTGGCCATTTACCGACCAAGTAAGGATGATCCGGCTGGTTTGCCTGCAGTACTTTGCGGGCATCGTCTGCCAATGCTTTCTGGCCAACCGCGTTATAGGACACTGCCATCAAAGCCAGACCATCGCCCTGAAATTCACTTTGCGGGTAGGTTTCGATCAGATATTTTCCGCGATTTGCAGCGGCCACATAAGCGCCGCGACGTAAATAATACAGGCCGACATTGAGTTCGTAGCGGGCCAGTACATTTCGTAGATAAATCATGCGTGCAGTCGAATCGGCAGCATAAGGACTGGTTGGAAAGCGGCGCACGACTTCATTGAAGTCGTTGAAACTTTGAGTGGGGGCCCCCAGATCGCGTGCAGACATATCCAGACGGGTGATACGGGCAAGTAAGGCACTACGCTGCTCGAAGTTGATAACGGCCTTCAGGTAATAAGCGTAATCAATATGCTTATGGGTTGGATAGGTGCGAATGAATCGCTCGATTGTGGACGAGGCCTCTTCACGTTTGCCTTCCTTATATTGCGAATAAGCCAGTTCAAGCTGAGCCTGTTCACTATATGCACCAAACGGAAAACGTGAGGTCAAACGCTGGTAATAAGTTTGTGCCTTGGAATAATTTTGGTGATCCATGGCTTTCTTGGCTACCGAATACATCTCCTCTACAGGCAGGGTCTCGGTTTTTTCTTCTTTATTACTGCCAAACCATTTACCCATGGTTTTGCAGCTGCTGAGGCCAAGGGCCAAGCTGATAATCAACAAAAAACGGAACGCGGCAGAAAATCGAATCATGGGGCAACCAGTTTGAGAACGCCCGAAGGGCATTGAGAAAGGGGATAATAACGGAAAGGGGCCATCCGGCTCCAATCGAGAGACCAATCCGGTATGCACCAGACCGATTCCCCAGATGATAGCGACCACGAAATTGTGGAAGCCATCGTGCCTTTGGAGGCCGCAGGCAAGCGTTTTGACGCCGCTTTAGCCGAAATGTTCCCCGAATTTTCACGTTCCCGGCTAACTGAATGGATTAAGTCAGGCGATGCCCTGCTGGAGGGTGAAATTGTCAAACCGAAGGTCTCGGTGCGCGGCGGGGAAGCCGTTAGCCTGTGTATCCGGGTCGAAATCGAGACCCGTGGCGAAGCCGAACAAATGGACCTGGATATCGTCTATCAGGACGCAGATGTACTGGTAATCAACAAGCCCGCTGGCCTTGTGGTACATCCTGGCGCCGGCAATTCGCATGGCACACTGGTCAACGGTTTGCTTTACTTCGACCCCAAAATGGCCGAGCTGCCTCGTGCCGGCATCGTGCATCGTCTAGATAAAGACACCTCGGGCCTGATGGTAATTGCGCGCTCATTGCGCGCGCATTCCAGCTTGGTCGAACAATTATCGGCGCGTGAAGTGCATCGCCAATACCTGGCGGTCGTTTACGGCACGATGGTGTCGGGCGGAACCATCGACGCGCCGATTGATCGCCACCCGAAAGATCGCATTCGCATGGGCATTGCTCGTGAAGGCGCCGGTCGCGATGCGGTAACCCATTACCGTTTGCGCGAGAAATTCCGCAATCACACCCTGCTTGAGTGCCGTCTTGAAACCGGTCGCACACACCAGATTCGTGTTCATCTGACGCATATCAAGCATGCGATCGTCGGCGACCCCGTCTATGGCTTGCTGCGTCTTCCCAAGGGTGCTACCGAAGCATTGGTGGAAACGCTGCATACTTTCAGGCGCCAAGCTTTGCATGCCGAAAAGTTATCCTTCGTGCATCCGATTACCGGTATCGAAATTACGACCGAAGCGCCGATGCCGGAAGATATGCAAAATTTGTTGCGAGTATTACGCGACGACACCGCGCAGGCAAAATTGTAGGAGCCAGTTTGCTGGCGACAGGCTCATCCTATGCACTCAAGCAGCATTATCAAAGCCAGCTGGCAGGCGCCAGAAAATATTCATGCCTTCACTACATTGCGTTACGGCATGGGTTTTTCCACAGCGCCTTTTGACCAGTTCAATCTTGGTAATCGTTACAGTGATCAAGGTGATGACCCGCTGGCTGTTGAGAGAAATCGCGAGCAATTGTGCAAGCAGTTCTTATTGCCAAGTGCGCCACATTGGCTAAAGCAAGTGCACGGCATCGATGTTTTGCGATTTGATTCGGCACCCGTAATTTCCGGTGATTTCCGAAAAGATGAACCGATTGCGGATGCCTCGGTAACTTCGCAAAAAAATATAGTTTTGAGCATTCTCACCGCCGACTGCATTCCCGTACTGTTTTGCAATATCGATGGAACCGAAGTTGCGGCCGCACATGCAGGCTGGCGTGGGCTAGCCGATGGCGTGCTGGAAAACACGGTTCGTGCCATGAACAGCAAGTCGGGAAACATCATCGCGTTGCTGGGCCCGGCAGCGAGCCCGTTGGCTTATGAAGTGGGTGCAGAAGTACATGATGCATTCTTGCAACGTGATAAAAATGCAGAAGCTGCATTTGTGCAAACACGCGAAAATCATTGGCGGGTTGATTTGTACCACTTGGCCAGAATGCGCTTGAGCGCCATGGGCGTTACCCGAATATATGGCGGAGAACATTGCACAATTAACGAGCCTGATAAATTCTTTTCGCATCGCCGCGACAGAGTTACCGGCCGCATGGCAAGCATTATCTGGATAGCAGACTGTTAAGAGCTAAGGCGCTCGCTGCATACTACTTCTGGCAGGTTCATCGTACAGCAAGCTATGGAATACTAGACTTCGATTTTTCGTCTAGGTCATCATTTATGCGTTTTATATTACCGCTAATTTTAGTCTCATTGATGGCCTCGTCTTCGACATTTGCAAGCACAATGCAAGAAGTCAAAGAGCAGCTCGAATCACGCGATGGCAAAGCATTGGCTAGTGCTAACGCGCTGATCAAAGCCGAACCAAAAAATGCCGAGGCCTGGATATTGCTGGCGCGCGCACGCCTTCAATCCAATCAGGGCGAAGCCGCTATCGCAGCGGCTGAGCAGGCCACAAAACTATCCCCGAATAATTCGCAGGCTTACTTCTGGCTCGGAAATTCCTATGGCTCCCGTATCGGCCAGGTTGGTATGTTTTCACAGATGAGTATGGCACCGAAATTACGCGATGCCTTCGAGAAAACGGTGGCACTCGATCCCAACAATCTTGATGCACGCGAATATTTATTGGGGTTTTATTTGCAGGCGCCTTCTATGGTTGGTGGTGGCAAAGACAAAGCCAATATGCAAGTAAATGAAATTGCCAAGCGTGATGTTGTACGAGGTCATCTTGCCCGAGCTCAGGTTTTCATGGCTGAAAAGAACTCGGCCGCAGCTATCAAATCTTATGAGGCAGCCTATGCCGCCAAGCCGTCGGACAAAAATGTCCGGATGGCTCTAGGGGTTGGCTATCAAATAGCCGAGCGCTGGAACGATGCGTTCAAATTTTTCCGCGCCTGGGTTGCACAAGATGATAAAGCCGGAGCTGCTTGGTATCAAATTGGCCGCACCAGCGCATTGAGTGGACAGCAGATTGATGAGGGTGTTGCGGCCTTGCAAAAATATCTGCTGATGCCGCATGCCAACTATGAGCCGCAAAACAAGCACGCCTATCTTCGGCTTGGACAGCTATATGCAAAATCAGGGAAGAAAGTTGA
>JBDTTC010000322.1:0-3180 GCA_039930825.1 Arenimonas sp. | reverse complement strand
ATGCTGTGTTTGCATCTACGCAGAAAACCGCATTATTGGTCTTTCAGGAAAACTCCGGAAACTTGGGCACAACGGTATTTGGCCCGCTACTGGATAATCTTTCGGCCGCTACGAAAAAACAAATCGAAGATGGTGTAGATTTTTTTATCGAGGAATTCGAAAAAGAATTTAGTGGTTTTGCCGCTTCGGCCGGACGTGAATACAATCGGGTGGATTTCCTTGAAGATGCAACGGCGGTGCCGGATCAATTCAAAGCAAAGATAAAGGAATTGGTCAATCAGGATTACACCATCGACATCATCACTATTGGCCATGGCAGCAACAAGCGTCTTGTCGGTTTCCAAGGAGCTTCGATAACCGATCAGACTTTGCGTGATCTTCGAAATGAAGTCGGCCGCGCTTTACCCATTCGAATGGTATATATGATGAATTGTCGCGGCTCAACTCTGAACTCGGCATGGATAAATGCCGGTGCGCAGGTTTCCGGTGGATCACTCGGGGATAATTGGATGCCTGAACCCATGCTGCATAATTTCTGGAAAAACTGGGTTGGTGGAATGAATTTTGCCGACGCCATCAGTGATGCCTACAAGTCCACCAGAGGTATCTGGAGTTTTATCTACAAGGATTTGACATTGATCCCCGCGGGAGTCAATGCGACTCAGGCACTTAACGACAGTGAACCGGTATTTCAGGGCAATGGCAGTCTGGATATTGTCACTAATATCAAACTGGTCGCGAACGAAATTTTAGTTTGATTTTGTGGAAGGTGTATTTGCAACAAGGCCCGGAAATTCCGGGCCTTGTTGTTTTCAAGTTATAACTGAGTGCTGCAGGTCAATTGCTTTCCACTGAATCCACGCGCTGGAACCCACGCGGCAATGAATGGCCACGTGAAGCACGTGTGCCTTCGTAGGCCTGTAGGTCACGCCAACTCAAGGTGAGTTTGCGAGCACCGCAATACAGCGTAAGTTCGCCGCCTTGGCGGACACAGGCAACGGCGGTGACTTTTTCATCGCCAGATTTCAGTTTGGCCGGTGGAATTTGAATCAGCTTATTGCCTTTGCCTTTATCCAGTTCCGGCAATTCGCCGAGAGGGAAAGCCAGCAGATGCCCGGCCGAGGTAATCGAAACTACCCAATCAGTTTTTGCGTCGGTCACTAAGGCAGGCTGCAGGATATCAGCTGCATTATCGGCATTGATTAAAGCCTTGCCAGCTTTATTACGTGAGAGGAAATTTTCGAAACGCGTTACAAAGCCATAGCCGAATGACGAAGCCAGAATGAATCGTGTGTCATTGTCTGCAACGGCGACACCAACGAAAGTCGCACCGGCTGGCGGCGAGAAACGACCGGTAATAGGTTCGCCATTCCCGCGTGCCGATGGCAGCGAATGCGCAAGCGCTGCATAAGCGCGACCGGTTGAATCCAGGAAGCCGACGTTCTGTGTGCTACGGCCGCGAACGGCTTGCAGCAAGGCATCGCCATCACGATAACTCAAGGTACTGGCATCGACTTCATGGCCTTTGGCCGAACGAATCCAGCCTTTGGCAGATAACACGACAGTCACCGGTTCGCTGGCGACCAATTCGCTTTCGCTGATCGCTTGTGCGGCTTCGCGGTGCACGATGGGTGAACGGCGGGCATCACCGAATTTCTTCGCATCGGCCAGTAATTCGTCTTTAACCAGCTTTTTCAGTTTGGCATTGGAAGCCAGAATGCTGCTGATTTTTTCGCGTTCCTTCGCCAGCTCGTCCTGCTCGCCACGAATTTTCATTTCTTCCAAGCGCGCAAGTTGTTTGAGCTTGGTTTCAAGAATGTATTCGGTTTGTACTTCGCTGAGCTTGAAGCGTTTCATCAGAACCGGTTTCGGTTCGTCTTCGGTACGGATGATGCGGATGACTTCATCCAGATTCAAAAACGCGGTCAAAAAGCCTTCGAGTAAATGCAGGCGCTTTTCGACTTTTTCCAGACGGTGTCTCAAACGTTTGCGAACGGTATTGGTGCGGAAGCTGAGCCATTCGTTCAAGATCGTTTTCAGGTTCTTGACTTGAGGGCGGCCATCCAGACCAATGATGTTCATATTGACGCGGAAGCTTTTTTCCAGATCGGTGGTGGCAAATAAATGCCCCATCAAGGCGTCAATATCAACGCGGTTGGAACGCGGAATCAATACCAGACGTACCGGGTTTTCGTGATCAGACTCGTCACGCAGATCTTCCATCCACGGAAGTTTTTTCGCACGCATTTGCGCGGCGATTTGTTCCATGATTTTCGATGGTGATACTTGATACGGCAATGCCGTGATCACAATATTCGCGTGTTCTTTAATGTAGGTCGCACGAGCGCGAACGCTGCCGTTGCCGGTTTCATACATCGTTTGCAGATCGCGGGCAGGCGTAATGATTTCTGCCGTGGTCGGATAATCCGGACCACGAACGTGTTCGCATAAATCTTTTACGCTCGCCTCAGGATCATCGAGCAAGCGTACACAGGCGCTGACGATTTCATTCAAGTTATGCGGCGGCACATCGGTTGCCATGCCGACGGCAATACCCGTGGTGCCGTTCAACAATAAATGTGGCAGGCGGGCAGGCAGCCACGCCGGCTCTTCCAAAGTACCATCAAAGTTCGGAGTCCAATCAACGGTGCCTTGTTCCAATTCACCCAGCAAAGCTTCTGCTATGGGTGTGAGTTTGGATTCGGTATAACGCATCGCCGCGAAACTGCTTGGGTCATCGGTGGAACCGAAGTTGCCCTGGCCTTCAATCAGCGGGTAACGATACGAAAACGGCTGCGCCATCAACACCAGCGCGCCGTAGCAGGCACTGTCGCCATGCGGATGGAATTTGCCGATCACGTCGCCGATGGTGCGCGCGGATTTTTTCGGTTTCGCGCCGGCATTCAATCCCAATTCGCTCATTGCATAAATAATGCGGCGTTGTACCGGCTTCAAACCATCACCGAGAAAGGGCAGGGCGCGGTCGAGCACAACGTACATGGAATAATCGAGATAGGCCTTTTCGGCATATTCGCGCAGCGGGATTTGTTCAAAACCGTGAAAAGCGGGGCGGACAGAATCGGTCATTGCAAACTCATCAATATGGACCGGTCTATTCTAATGGATTGGAGATGGATAATTTCAAGAAAAAATATACGCGGACGAATTCATCCGAAGAGC
>JBDTTC010000321.1:0-20634 GCA_039930825.1 Arenimonas sp. | reverse complement strand
ATCACAACGGCAGCTTCAATGATATCTGCCCCAATGCGCTGCAAGAGTTTTTGCCCGGCCAGTAAGGTACCGCCGGTTGCGATCAAATCATCAACCAGAAGAATTTTGTCACCTTTGCGGCAGGCATCGATATGGATTTCCACGATCGCGGTGCCGTATTCAAGTTCATAAGCTTCAGATATTGTCTTGTAAGGCAATTTGCCTTTTTTCCGAATGGGAATGAACGACACATTCATTACATGAGCCAGCGCGGCACCGAAAATAAAGCCACGCGCTTCCATTCCGGCAATGGCATCGATTCTTTCGTTTTTATAGCGCTCCGCAAAATGCGCGATCACCTCAGCCCACAGGCCAGGTGTCTGGAATAAGGTCGTAATGTCGCGGAAGTGCACGCCAGGTTTGGGCCAGTCGGGCACGGTACGGATGATGGAAACTAGCTGCTTTTGCAATTCGGCCAGATGATCGCCGGAAACGTCATTCATATCGAAAAATCAACGTTGCAAAAATTCAAGCTTGCCGGTTTTACCGTCCCATTCGGCAGCATCTGGTAAGCCGTCTTTGCGTGTAGTGATCACCGGCCATTCTTTCGACAGTTCTGCGTTGAGCGCGATATAGCTTTCTTGGCCAGCCGGTACATCGTCTTCCGGATAAATTGCCTTGGCCGGACATTCCGGTTCACACAAGGTGCAATCAATGCACTCGTCCGGGTCGATTACCAAAAAATTTGGACCTTCATGAAAGCAATCTACCGGGCAAACTTCCACGCAATCGGTGTATTTGCAGCGGATACAGTTATCAACAACGACAAATGGCATAGTTTTGATTCCGGTGGCGGGTCAATATTTCGACCTAAGTGTTTGATTTGAATAAGTACTGCACTCGAATGCCGCGCATTAAGTCCGCTTTCATAGCGAGGAGTCGGCACAGTCGGTAGTATAACGGGCTTGTATAGTTCCGCCCAAACGGCGGCCAAGACCGGAAGGAATCCGGTGTCGAGCGAACTTAATGGAAGAAAACGCAGTAAACACTGTCCGCCTGCAGCATCGTGTAATCACCCGTGATGCCCATGCGATATCTCGTAAGGACATCAGTCCCAATGCCTTGCGCGTGCTTTATAAGCTGCGCGAGGGCGGTTTCGACGCCTATCTTGTCGGCGGAGCAGTGCGCGATCTGTTGATTGGCGGCCACCCGAAAGACTTTGATGTCGCTACGAGCGCAACTCCGGACCAGGTTCGCAGCCTTTTCCGCAATTGCCGTTTGATTGGCCGGCGTTTTCGCCTGGCCCACATCATGTTCGGCCAGGAAATTATCGAAGTCGCGACATTCCGCGCCAATTCCGATGACGGCAGCGGTGATCGGGAAACCGAAGACGGCGGACGTTTATTGCGTGACAACGTTTACGGCACGATTGAAGATGATGCGATTCGTCGCGACTTTACTGCGAACGCGCTGTACTACACGGTTGACGATTTTTCGGTTCGCGATTACGTCGGTGGGTTTGAAGACGTCAATGCCCGTGTATTGAAGTTGATAGGCGATCCCGATTCGCGTTACCGCGAAGATCCGGTTCGCATGCTTCGAGCCATTCGCTTGGCGGCAAAATTGAATTTTACGATCGACGGTTCCGCCGCCGAACCTATTTCTCGTTTGGCCAGCTTGGTCAGCGATGCGCCGCCGGCGCGTCTGTTTGACGAATGCCTGAAAATGTTTTTATCGGGCCATGCCGAAAAAAGTTTTCTTGGCCTTGAAGCCCACGGCCTGTTGAACGTGTTGTTTCCGGAAACCGCAAAAGCCTTGAATACCAATAGCAGTGGTGCCTTGCGTGCCATGGTACTGAAAGCTTTAAGTAATACCGATGCCCGCATTGCCGAAGGTAAACCCGTTACGCCGGCATTTTTATTTGCGGCGCTGCTGTGGCCGGCTTATTGCCGTGAATTGGCGATATTGCAAAAAGCCGGCATTGATTCGACCGTTGCTCAGCAACGCGCAGCGGATCGCGTGACCTTGCATCAGGCCGAACGCATTGCCTTGCCACGTCGCTTTTCACTGCCGATGCAGGAAATCTGGTTATTGCAATCACGTTTTTCGCAACGCGTGCGTAAACGTGTTTTTCGTTTGCTATCGCACCCTCGTTTTCGAGCCGCGTTTGACTTTTTGGAGCTGCGCCTGAGTGGTACACCTGAAGTTGCGGAAGATATTGCGTTCTGGCGCGAAGCGCAGATTCAAAGCCCCGAAGCTTTAGCTTCGCGGCTGGATTCCAAAAGAATCTCGCACAACTCCGAGCCGAGTACTTTGTCTGGAAAACCAAAAAAGCGTCGTAATCGCAAACCGCGGCCAGCACCGCAAGAAGCAACCAATGATTAATGAATCGCGCCGCGTATTTGTCGGCCTTGGTGGCAATCTTGGCGAAGTGGAAGCAACGCTGATGGAAGCCTTGTTTGCCATCGACGAAATTCCGCAGACAACCTTGCGGCGTCAGTCGAGTATTTACAGAACACCCGCGTGGGGCAATACCGACCAGGCCGACTTTCTTAATTGCGTTGCCGAACTGCAAACACGTTTAACGCCTAATATTCTGCTGCAAAAGTTACTCGAAATCGAAGAACGTTTTGGTCGTATTCGCCAGCAGGATGAACGTTGGCAGCCGCGAACGCTCGATCTCGATATTCTGTTATTTGGTGACGAAGTTATTAATGAGCCACAACTTCATATCCCGCACCCGCATATGCACGAACGTGCCTTTGTGCTGGTGCCATTGGCCGAGCTGGTTAACGATCTAAAAATTCCGGGGCAGGGCAGTCTGAAGGATTGCTTGGCGAAGCTCGATATTTCCGATATTAAAATTTTAGAATAGCGCAGCTTAAGAGAGAGCACCCATGTACGCAGATCAACCCAAGCCCGCGCGACGTCCGCAACTCACGGTACCCAAGTTGCGGGAGATGAAAGTAGCTGGCGAAAAAATAGTGGCGATCACCGCATACGATGCCAGTTTTGCGCGTGCGGTCGATGCCGCCGGTCTCGATGTTATTTTGGTCGGCGATTCGCTCGGTATGGTCATGCAAGGCAAGGCGAGTACATTGTCGGTAACAGTTGACGACATCGTTTATCACACCGCCTGCGTTGCACGCGGACTGCGTGGCGCATTGCTGATTGCCGACATGCCGTTTCAAAGTTTCGCGACGCCCGAGCGTGCGCTTGATGCGGCTACTTTACTGATCGCCGAAGGCGGTGCGAGCATGGTGAAACTCGAAGGCGCGGGTCACGTGCTGGAAACCATTACGTTTTTATCGGAGCGGGATATTCCGGTTTGCGCCCATCTAGGGTTGACGCCTCAATCAGTAATGAAGCTGGGTGGCTACCGTGTGCAGGGCCGCGATAGCGAAGCTGCCAAAAAAATGATTGCCGATGCTAAAGCCGTTGAAGCCGCCGGTGCCGATTGTTTGGTGCTGGAATGCGTACCCACGGGTCTAGCTGAAGAAATTACCCGCAGCCTTAAAATTCCAACGATCGGCATTGGTGCCGGTCCGCATTGCGACGGACAAATTCTGGTGTTGCACGATATGCTCGGTATGAACAGTGGTCATCGCCGTCCCCGCTTCGTCAAAGATTTCATGGCCGAAGCCGGCAGCATTCAAGGAGCATTCGAAGCTTACGGAAAAGCCGTGCGTGAATCGACATTCCCAACTGCGGAACATAGCTACGAATGAAAACATTTAACTCGGTTACCACGTTGCGAACACAAATTTCCGATTGGAAGAAAGCCGGTTTGCGAATTGGTTTTGTTCCAACCATGGGTAATTTGCATGCTGGTCATTTCGCGCTGGTCGAATTGGCAAGGCAGCATAGCGATAAAGTGGTCGCGAGCATTTTCGTGAACCCAACCCAATTCGGACCGAACGAAGATTACGCGCGATATCCGCGTACACCCGATACTGATATTAACGGCTTGGCAGGCAAGGGCTGCGATGCCTTGTTGTTACCCTCGGTGGAAGAAATGTATCCGTTCGGCACCATGGGGTGCGTGCAAATGCATGTGCCTGGCATTACCGATATTTTGTGCGGCATGCATCGCCCGGGGCATTTCAACGGCGTGGCACAAGTCGTTGCGCGCCTATTCAATATGGTGCAAGCCGACATTGCGGTTTTTGGCCGCAAGGATTACCAGCAACTACAAGTCATTCGCTACATGGCGACCGAAATGAGTTTCCCTACTAAAGTCGTTGCCGCACCCACTCTGCGTGAAACTGATGGTTTGGCAATGAGCTCGCGCAATCAGTATCTGGAAGGCGAGCAACGGCAAACGGCAACGTTTATCTATCAAACGCTGAATTTCATGAAAGATCAGGCGGCTCTCGGCATGCCGATTCACGGCATCGAAGCAGAGGCAAAACAACGCCTAGAAATGATGGGCTTTGTAGTCGATTACGCCGAAATTCGTCGTAACGATTTAGCTCGCGCGATTGAACCGAACGAGAAAAATCTACTAGCCTTGATCGCCGCGCGCTTGGGTCGTACAAGACTTATCGACAATCTGGAATTTGATTTTGCATGAGTTCGATGGATAAGAATGCCGCATGGAATGTCGTACTCGCCAATGGGCAGCGGCTGAGAAACTTTCATTTACGCGATGTGAGTCAGGATGTGACTCGCCTAGAAAATATGTCACTTCAACTCGGATTACTAAAGACCAGCTTCGCGCGCCAGCGTCTGGATGAGCAAGCATTAAACTCCTTGTTTGCATTGGCTGAAAGCTCATTTATTTCGAATGCCATCGGTGATTTATTTGATGGCAAACAGGTAAATCAATCCGAACAACGTGCTGCTTTGCATACCGCTTTGCGGAGTAATTTGTCGCATGGTGTGGAATCCATTGCCGCCAATGCACTTGCCATCGAGTCACATCGACAAATGCAGGGGCTGATTGAGCAGCTTGAGGCCAGCGAGGTGACCGACATCATCAATATCGGCATCGGGGGTTCCGATCTTGGTCCGCGTCTCGCAGTCGATGCCTTGCGTGATTTTCATACCGGTCGCTTCCGCATACATTTCATCAGCAATGTCGATGGCAGCTGTGCACAGCATGTACTGCAATCGCTGGATCCAAAACGGACGGCGGCCATTCTTGTTTCGAAAACTTTCGGTACTCAGGAAACGCTGTTGAACGGTCGCATCATCAAAGACTGGCTGCAGGATGATTCGCGCCTGTATGCGGTCAGCGCCAATATTGAAAAAGCGAATGCGTTTGGAATCAATCCTGAAAATATCCTGCCGATGTGGGATTGGGTGGGTGGTCGCTATTCGCTTTGGTCATGCGTTGGGTTTTCATTGGCGCTTGCTATCGGTTTGCAAAAATTCAAAGAGATGCTGGCTGGCGCCGCAAAGATGGATGCGCACTTTCTCGATGCACCCATTCGAGAAAATATACCGGTCTGGCATGCACTGATCGGCATTTGGAATCGCAATGCACTCGGTATTCCGACGCAGGCAGTAATTCCCTACGACGAACGACTGGAAAATCTTCCTGCGTATTTGCAACAGCTGGTGATGGAAAGTCTCGGCAAATCGGTCGGGCCGGATAACATCGCTGTTCAACATGCAACGGTTCCGGTTATCTGGGGCGGCACAGGCAGTTCAACCCAGCATAGCTTTTTCCAGGCTTTACATCTGGGTACCGATATTGTTCCGATTGATTTCATCGGTGTGCTTAAACCGGCGCATCCCTACCTTGAAAACCACCAGACCTTATTGGCAAATTTATTTGCACAAACCGAAGCTTTGGCTAATGGTCATGAAGGCAGCGAGCCGCAAAAAAGTTACCGGGGCAATCGCCCTTCTAGCCTGTTTCTGCTTGAGGAGTTGAATCCGCAAAGCTTCGGCATGTTGTTGGCCTTGTACGAACATAGTGTTTACGTGCAATCGGTTATCTGGGGTATCAATGCCTTTGATCAATGGGGAGTTGAACTCGGCAAAAAATTGGCGACTGGCCTGATGCCGAGTCTGCAAGATAAAAATATTCAAGCCGGCGATGCCATCACACAGTCGCTCTTGAAGTCGATTATGTAGGGGCGCCGCTTGCTGTGCCCTGCTTGCGCGCCCTGTGAAGCACCGAAGTTTCCTTGAAATTCCGTGTACGCCCCCAATATCTGAACTGAGGTAGCCAGCTTAATTGCATGCCGGCTTGCCGGATGTTCAAATGCTTCACCCATACGAGGATATTGTCATGCGCTTATTTCGCCTTAGCTTCGCTGTCTTGTTTATCGCCTTGCTCTCCGGCTGTGGCTATAACCAAATCCAGACCAATGATGAAGCCGTCAAAGCGCAATGGTCGGAAGTTGTTAACCAATACCAACGCCGCGCAGATCTGGTGCCGAACCTGGTCAATACGGTCAAAGGATATGCCGCGCAGGAAGAACGTGTATTGACCGAAGTGACCAATGCCCGTGCCGGGGTCGGCAAAGTCAGCATTAGTGCCGAGCAGGCCGCCGATCCCGTCAAACTGGCAGAATTCCAGAAAGCACAGGGAGAACTTTCCGGTGCTTTATCGCGCTTGCTGGTGGTGTCGGAAAATTATCCTGATCTGAAATCGAATCAGAATTTCCTCGAGCTACAAGCCCAACTCGAAGGTACCGAAAATCGTATTACGGTGGCCCGTAATCGCTATATCCAAAGTGTCCAGGGCTACAACGTCCATATCCGCCAATTTCCGGTGAATATGACGGCGAAAATGTTTGGTTATGACGTCAAGCCCAATTTCACCGTCGAAAACGAAGCGGCGATTTCCAAACCACCGACTGTCGAATTCGCACCGGCCGCCCCGCCGCCAGCCAAATAATCGATAGTGTATTTTCGCGTTTTAAAATTTGCGGCGGCCTTCCTGGTCATGCTGGCCTTGTCAGCAAGTCCGGCATTGGCGCAGAACGTGCCGGTGCTTACGCAACATGTGACCGATCAAACCGGCACCTTAAACGCTAGCCAGATTGCCGAGCTTGAAACCGAACTGGTCAATCTGGAACAACGCAAAGGCAGCCAAGTCGCTGTGTTGATTGTTTCGACGACTGGTAACGAGGCGCTTGAAAATTATTCATTGGCGGTCGCTGAAAAAAATAAACTCGGCCGCAGTAAAACAGACGATGGCATATTGTTATTGATTGCAAAAGATGACCGTAAAGCCCGCATAGAAGTGGGCTATGGCCTTGAAGGCGCAGTACCGGATGCTTTGGCGAGCCGCATTATTCGCGAATATCTGACGCCGAAATTCCGGCAGGGGGATTTTTTTGGTGGTATCAAGGATTCCCTGCAAGCCATTACAAAATTAATCGATGGCGAGGCTTTGCCGCCAGCCATGGTTTCCGATGAAGGCAAATCACAACCCGATTTCGTATTCGCCGGCATTGTTGGATTTTTCATTGGCGCTATCGTGGGAATTTTTACGTTCATTCCAGCTACCTTGCGAAGAATTTCAGCAGCAGGTATCGCCGGGTTCCTGGTCACACTTATGTTTAGTTTTGGTTTTTCCACGTTGGTAGCTGCCGTCGTCGCTTTTCTTGTATCAAGTTCGGGCAATGGTCGCTTTAGTTCCGGTCACAGCGGCTGGGGTTCTTTCGGCGGTGGTGGCGGTGGCGGAAGTAGCGGCGGCGGCTGGTCGGGCGGCGGCGGTTCTTTCGGAGGCGGTGGCGCCTCGGGGGGCTGGTGATGAAACGATTGCTGCAAAATATTTTTTCCGGCTGGTTCCTTTTATCGCGCTGGTTTCCGGCAAGTACGTTGACGCGGATACGCGATGCTATTGCCGACGGCGAGCGTCATCATGCCGGAGAAATTTGCTTCGCCGTCGAGGCACGCTATTCGTTTTGGTCAGTATTGAATGGATTGCAAACACGCCAACGCGCAAACCAAGTATTTTCGATGCTGCGGGTTTGGGATACACAAGATAACAGTGGCGTGCTGCTGTATTTGCATCTGGCCGAACGTCGTGTGGAATTGATTGCAGATCGCGGCATTGTCGCTCGTGTTGATGCTGAGCAGTGGCAAACGATTTGTGAAGAATTTGCGATGGATATTGCGAACGGTCCGGCTGATGTCGCCGTGTTGGCATGCATCGCCAAAATAAATGCTTTGCTCAGCCTGCATTACCCGGCCGACAACGATAATCCGCAAGAGTTGTCGAATGATCCGGTGATTTTGTAGATCATTGGGTGCAGAATTTACATGCGATAGCCGAGAAAAGGTTCTATCAAAAAATTAAATCTGCATCAATGGGAGCGCCCGTCAGGCGCGCATAAACCTGCGTCGCCAATGAAGATTGCATTACGCTAATCAAAAGTATTTCGTTATCTGCTTAAAGCGAACGAAAAATCCCGCATCTACAAAAGTAATGAATTTTACTGAACAGATAGCAAGAGTCGGATTGGTGCATAGACACAGTGAGGCTTTAACGCAACTTCCATTGTTTATACGCAGATTCGTTCGCGCCTAACGGGCGCTCCCACAAATGAGTGGCTCTAGTTGGCGTGGTGGCGAGCATTGCTGAATCCCGTTGTCACATTGTGATCAGCCCTGTCTTTCGTTTCAGGCCGTTGCAAGCTATTCTCCGTCAACGATAACAACAACGCGGGATGCAGCATGGCCGACGACAGTTCCAAGCAGTGGGCCGAGATTGCCGCACTGTTTGATAGTTTGCTTGAACTCAGCCCCGCTGCTCGGGACGAACAATTAAAACGCCATAGCGCTAGCCTGGAAGTAAAGCGGCAGGTCGAGAAAATGCTTTCATCGCTCGACAATGACCCCGATTTTCTGGAGCAGTCAGGACGACAAAGTCAGGAGTCGGGCAATGAACTGGGTACCTACAGTTCGCTGGCTACCGGTGCGCGCATAGGTGCTTTTGTCGTTGAGCGTTTGGTGGGTCGTGGCGGCATGGGTGAGGTGTATCTGGCGCATAGAACCGATGCCGATTTCTCCCAGAAAGTCGCATTGAAACTCATACGTCCCGAAGCCGTGGGACGCATGGGGCATTTCGAAAACGAGCGCCGAATTCTTGCCGGTCTGGAACATCCGGGCATTGCACGTTTGATTGATGGTGGTCTTGCGCCCGATGGTCGTCCGTATATGGCGATGGAATTTGTCGAAGGCCGTGATCTTGTCAGTTATGCGAAAGAATCGAACCTCAGTCTCGACAAGCGTCTGCAATTATTCCAGCAAATTTGCGAGGCGGTTGATTTCGCGCATCGCAACCTGATCGTACATCGTGATTTGAAACCGGCCAATATTCTTGTCGATAGCGAAGGGCATGCGAGGCTTCTGGATTTCGGTATTGCAAAACTTGCTGACGATGGCGGTGGTGTAATGACGCAGGCTTTGCTGACACCGGAATACGCAGCACCGGAGCAGCTTGAGGGTGGGGCTATTACGATGGCGACTGATGTGTTTGCCTTGGGTGTCGTGTTGTACGAGCTATTGGTCGGTTCACGCCCCTGGAGTTTGTCGGGTTCCGCATTGCCTGCCAGCATAAAGCGCCGGTTTGATACCGTACCAACTGCACCAAGTAAAGCGACATCGAATGCCGGTTCAATTCCCGCAAAATATTTGCAGGGCGATCTCGATGCCATCGTGCTCAAGGCTTTGCGGCAAGAACCGGGCATGCGCTACCAAAGTGCCGCAGAGTTATGGGCCGATATCAAACGTCATTTGCGACGCGAGCCCGTGCTGGCACGGGGTGACGCACGGGGTTATCGAGTTCGTCGTTTTATCAGTCGTCACAAGGTGGGTGTTGCAGCAGTTGCTGCAGTATTCGTTGCATTGTCGGTCGGTCTGGGAGGTGTCATGTGGCAGGCGCACAAGACGACACTGGAACGTGATCAGGTGCTGGCGGAGGTTCGCCGTACCGAAGCGGTCAAGAATTATTTGTTACTGATGTTCAGAACCGCCGGTGAAAATCAGGGCAATGAATCCACGACGGCAAAACAGGTTCTGGATCAAAGTGCGCAGCACGTTACCGAACAATATCGTGATCAACCACAAACGCATGCGGAAATTGTTCAGGCGCTTGGCGCGCTTTATCTTTACATGAATGATTACGATGGCGCGGTGCCCTTGCTGAGCAATTATCTGAAAACACCCAATATCACGCCACCATCGCGTGCCGAAGTTTCCGCTTTGTTGTCGGAAGTGGAATTGGCACGAGGCAATGTGCCCGCGGCTCGCAAATTATTGGATAGTGCTCAAGCATTCTGGAATCAAGATCCGGCTCGTTACCGCAATTCAATCGTAATCAATCGACCATTACAGGCAAGAGTTGAAAAAGAGGAGCTTGGCTTGCCTGCCTCAATTCGTACGTTGCAAACCTCACTGCTGGAGCATGACGATTATTTTGGCCGCAATACTACCGATACAGCCAATGTGCTTAATAGTTTGGGCATTGCTTATCAGGCTAATGGTGATATTGACAAGGCCGATGCCGCATTTCGCGATAGCTGGGCGGCACATGAAAAAGTCGGTGATACCAACAGTGCCGGGGCGTTGCTGACGCTCGGAAATTGGGCAACGGTGGCATACCGAAAAAATGATTTTGAGCGTGCGCAAATACTGCTGCAAAAAGCCACTACATTAAGGCGTGATCTGTATGGCTCGTCTGCTGCGTTGGCTGCGATGCAGGGCAATCTGGGTAAAATCATATTGAAGGCCAAACATCCCAAAGAGGCTTTGGTGGAGTTGGAACAGGCCTTGCCAATGGCAAAGGAATATACCGGTGACCACAGTCCACTTACGGTTGCGATATTGCAAAGTCTGGTAGAAACCCGCGTCAAGCTAGGGGATCTGAAGCTGGCGAATGAATTACTCGTTCAAGCCAAAGATGCCGCGCGCGCAAATTCCGGTGAAGATCAAGCACCTTATGCTGTCTGTCTCGGTGTGGAGGCCCGCGTTCGAATTGCCGAAGGCCGTGGCGATGAAGCCAAAAAGCTGGTTGATTCGATGGAAGCGAAACTTGCTGCCCTTGGGCCGGCTGGAGCGCCGTACATGCCTAGCGTGGCGCAGCTTCGATCGGAATTGAATGCTCCGGAATGAAACGGGTATTCAATAATTTGCCTGACCGCGGCTTTCGAAAATTCAGATTGATGACATCGGAAATTACAGTTCTGCAACTGCCAGCTTCACGAGTGCTGCAAGTTTCTTCATGTCGTTTGTGGTCGTGAATCGGAGTTCTATCCACGGAGAGTTACGCGAACGGCTCGGGTGATGAAGCGAATCTTCGGGATGCGATAGCCCCTGTGCTTTGATGACTTTACTGGTCAGTCTAAGATCTAGTTCGTTGGCATTATGGAAATGGGCAAATTCCTTGCCCTTGTAAAAAAGTGCCGAGCCACCTGACACTGGCGATGGCCGGTCTTCAATACCGTCAATTTTTTGCAATTCTTCCAGTAGCCTTGCTTTCAAGTTGAGCATGTCGATGAGATTAACCCGGTGCCATTTCGACATACAACCAGGCCTTCGCCTTCAACCAATCACGCCGCACGGTTCTGTCGCTTATGCCGAGAGCTTGTGCGGTTTCTTCTTCGTTATAACCGGCAAAAAAACGGCATTCAACGACTTGTGCTAGTCGCGGATCAAGATTTTGCAGGCGGACGAGGGCTTCATCCACAAGAATCACTTCATCATCCGAACCAGCGGGTACCCGTTCGGCTGCCGAGAGCGTATCGGGTGCCAAACCACCGCCGCGTTTTGCAGCGTAATGTTCTCGAGCGGAGTCCACCAATACTTGCCGCATGGCAATGGCCGCAGCACGAAGAAAATGCTGACGATCATTCCAGCCATCGACCTTGTGTAGTTTCAGCCATGTTTCGTTGATCAAGGCCGTGGTTTGCAAGGTGGCCGCATTGCCCAGACGCCAGCGCTCGACACTGGCGACTTTTTTGAGCTCGGTATAAAGCGCCTCTACAAGGGCGCTTGACGATTCTCGCAGGGGCAGTTCAGTTTCTGGCATGGCTCGAGTCTAACAAATTACCGTGTGATTTCGAGCAGGCTTGTCCGGATTGTCGGCTTCTTTCCGATAAGGCTGAGCAATGGGCGATTGCCCTGAAATCGGAGCCAAATCATGAAGTCCATTATCCGTCTTAAACGCCGCAGAAACGCGCTTTACGCCGTCATGGCGCTGGCGCTAGGCTCGCCTGCCGCGCATGCCGATGTATTTGATGATGCCTGGTCCTGTGCTGTCGCCATCAAAGAGGGGACAGTCGATACCGCCATCATCGGCGGCAAGGCCCTGAAATTTATTGCTACCAAGCCCGATTGCATAACCCGTTTAGGAACGCCAGCCACAGCCGCACCTATCGGCGTAGTCGTTGGTTTAGCCAATATAGGGGTGCTGCCGAAATCGCAGCCTAGCTGCAGTGGCAAGATTTATGGTGTCGCGGCAAAGCCCGTAGCAGAAGCGCTGAATGCAACGCTTGGCGAGTTGGGTGTATTGCCCGATGGTGCAAAAGATCAACTGATCGGCATTGCTGCCGGTGGCATCAGTGGTGAAGTGCTGGCAGAAATTCCCGGCATGGATTTTGTCTCGGGCTCGCTAACTTGCGGTTGCGATTTGGTCGATGCCGGGCTGAACACCGAAACCATCGAAAAAGTACTGAATACCGCCGATAACATTGGCGACAAATGCGGTGGTCCGGTCTGGGATGCCGCCAAGGAAGTCGCCGGTGCGGTGGTTGATTTTGCGGGTGATGCCGTGGGTGCTGGTGTTACGGCGGTTTCCAATTTGGGTGATGCCCTTGCAGGGCAAACCAAGCACGTACCGTATATCGATTACTACAATCAGGAGTGGGCGCCTAAAGTGGAATTTTATGCTACCCATGAATTCAACAATCCGAATGCATGGCATGGTGGAAGAGTATGGAAACAAGTCTGGGATCCTTGCGTCAGTTATTTCGATAAACATACCCAGGCGGAAGATACTGCTCAATACACCTGCGACAATATGCGTTCCGGGGGACCTTTATTTCCGCAGAAATATTTCGGCCACGAAATGTTTCAGCGTGTTTTTGAATTTGAAGCCTCGGTACTTGTTGATGCCGAACGCGAAAAAGCCTATGCGGAATTTTCCGATATAAAGTCGGGCGCTTTGCCAAATGATATTACCAACTCACCGTGCTACGCCGACCAAGCTATCAAGCTGCATTCATTGTTGCCAGCGATGAAAAAACAGGCCATTGACTCCGTGTTTGGCATAGCGAAAAAAGAAAAAACCCATAACGGGCTTGCCGTACTGGAGAATTCGCCCGCTGCCTTGTGGGCCGCAAATACATTCGGCGCGTATGTATTTACCTATTTTCCTGAAGTGGATGCAGGGCAATTCCATGCCGATGCTGCCAAAGCAGTACAGCTAGCATTGGCCGATTTCAATGCTGAAGAAAAAATACGCGCAAAGCTGAAAGATATCGTGGTGGATTATTATCGTAACAGCGGGGTCTGCCTAGTCACGACCGACAAGAATCAGGAGAAGATCAATAGCTTGGTCAGTCAATGTCCGACCCAGACTTGCAAAGACACCATCAAGAGCGACTACCAAATCTGCCGAAGTGGTTTTGAGAGCTGGAGTCAAGAAAACATAAGTCGGTTAACTGCCACCGAATACGAATCCGGTAATGTTCCATACCTAAATGAACAACCTGTGCGGGAAGGAGTTTGTTTAACTGAAGCGGAACGCACCTTGGCAACCGAGAAAAATGCGAAAACGGTGGAAAGTATGGTGGACCAATGCACCAAGTCCATTCCTAGAGAAAAAATGGAAAAAGACTATGAGGCATGTGCTGCAGCGGAAGAAACCTGGTATGAAAAAAACCGCCCAGTCGATGGTAAA
This sequence comes from Arenimonas sp., assembly GCA_039930825.1. Classification (GTDB taxonomy): domain Bacteria; phylum Pseudomonadota; class Gammaproteobacteria; order Xanthomonadales; family Xanthomonadaceae; genus Arenimonas. Next base: position 6,788 of record JBDTTC010000321.1, on the reverse strand, counting down.
TTTACCTCGGATTATGCTGAAAAAATAAACGAAGGATGGAAAGGCTTCAATGAGGCCTGCCTTGATGCGGCGAAGAAAACCTTCAAGTCATGCCTTGTCAGTATCAATGATTCATCCGCCAAAAGACCCGCGTACAGTGAAGTGCCTAATGCAAGGGATAGCGGGATTAACGATGTTAGCGACCGCTTGCGTGAACGCGAACCGATTAAGCCATTGGATGAGCGAGTTCCAAGGACGGATATTTCAAAGCTCAAAAAGGATGAGCGGCTTACATCACGCGAGCCTATAAGTACCCGTGAGCCTATGAGTGAACGCGAACCACTGCAAAGTATAGATGAGCGGGTGCCTAGAACCGATCGTTCAAAGGAAGCGTATCGCCGCAAGGAAAATGATGAGCGTCGTACATCCCGCGAGCCGTTGAGTGAGCGTGAGCCAATACAACGTATCGATGACCGTGTTCTGCCTAGCGAACCAACCGGCGATTCGCGCCGCACACTCACGCCGGAAGAATTACGCAGGGCACGTGAATCGATGCGTCAAGACCCAGTACCTGCCGGCGATGCCGCGGCGCTCGAAGCCAGAAGAAGAGCGGCGGCCGATGCACGTGCAGCGCGCGATCAACGCGCAGGTACTGGTTCTACGGGCCGAGATTCGGTCGTGCCGGAAGTGGCGCCAATTACCGATGCCGATTTACCGGGTTGTTACGTCTTTGCCAGGTCCTCTAACTCACGCGTGTATGCCTGCACCAATTCCACGGCTTATGACAATTGCAGGGCGGTAGTTCAACGCGACAGTAGCGTTACTTGCAGAATGACAAAAGATTAATCGGCATAACCATTATTCGTTTTAAGGAAATATTTTATGAACAGTAAACATTTTCAAAAGCTACTCGCCCTCACGGCCCTGTTGGCTTTGCAGTTTTCATCCACGGCCTTTGCCGATGGTAGTAAGCCCTATGTAGATCGTTCGGAAACCACGCGGGATCTCGAAGCGCAAGGCGTTTCCATGAAAGCGCGTAAACATGCTGTTACGGTTTATGAAGTGCGTTCTGAAGTAGCAGAAATTAATGTCCGTGCGGCGACTGATATGTTTACCACCGCATTGATAAAGTCGCGACGTTTTCGCGTGATGGAACGCAGCCGCATGGAAGAAGGCTTGGCAACCGAACGTGGTTTGAATCAAGACGGTACGACTACCGGCGATACTGGTGCCTACAAACTGGCGGGGGCAGGCTATATCTTCGAACCCGTTATTTCCGAAGCTAATCTTGGCGCTGAACAATCCGAAAGCAATACGGGCATTGGCGGCATGAATGTTGGAAGTGGAAAAATCACCGATATCATCGGCATGGATATCCGTGTCATTGATGCATCCACCGGCGAGATTGTCGATGCCATCAACGTCCGTAAAAAACTGGAAACCAAAGGTTCCTCAGTTTCGGGTGTGGGCAATCTTATTGATAATGCGTTGTCACTCAGCGGTAAAAGCGGACTGGGGTCGATGACGCCGGAACATTCGAGCCGCAAGACACAACGTGAAAGTGTCGATCAGGCCATTCGCTCCTTAATCGAACTCGCCGTAGCCGAGCTCGCAAAGAGCTCTGAACAATGGTGATGTGATGCCCACGCAAGCGGCCTCCTGCGTAGTTCAGCCGTTATTTTGTCGGCGGGCATACATGCCCGAATATTGTCACTTATTCCATGTCCGCATTTTCGACTCTCTTCCGATACATCTGTCATAGGGCTGTTGTAGCTCATGAACCGGAGATTTTTATGTCACCACTTACTCGTTTTACTTGTCTTGCGATGTTGCTCCTTGCAGCTCTCGTGTCGCCTGCTAATGCGGCCGTCGATGCAGCCGATTTACCTGACGGCACCGATGTCAAAGGCGCCAGTGACCATCCTCAAATTCAGCGATTTAAGGGATCCAGTATCCGGTTTAGCGAAAAGAAAGCCTTTTCCGAAATGTTGATCAGTCTAAGTTCTGCCCGCATCGACAAACCTCTTAGCCGTGTTGTCGAAGGCCAAAGCACCACCCTGGTTTACGTCATGCCGAAAGACGTATCCACGCTAGAAGCGATACGCGGTTACCAGGAAGAACTCGCCAAGCTCGGTACTGTGAAAGTGCTGTTCCAGGGTGTCAATTCCGGCTCGCGTCAGGAGCTGGATAACTTCATCAATGATTTCGTGAACAAAACGTATGGCCAGGAATCGGCAGGTAGCAAGTGGATGGCATGGAACAAGGAATATCGTTACGCCGCGCTGCAAATCACGCGCCCGGAAGGCGATATGTTTGTCAGTATTTATGCAGGCATGAACGCCAGAACATCGGGTGGTGATTACTACACCATGCCGGAAGAACGCGTGGGTGTAAGAATCGATGTCATCGAACCCAAGCCTCGCGTTGCACGTATGGTGACGGTCACTTCGACAGAAATGTCGGCAGAGCTGACCAAGAACGGTCGCATTGCACTTTACGGCATTCTTTTTGATACCGCGAAAGCCGATGTCAAGCCGGAATCAAAACCCTCTTTGGTCGAGATTGCCAAGTTGATGAAGGCGGATCCGAAATTGCGTTTGATGGTGGTGGGTCATACTGATACACAAGGTTTGTTTGAACCCAATCGTGATCTCTCTACACGTCGTGCTAAAGCCGTCGTGCTGGCATTGACCTCGCAGTACGGCGTCGATGGAACGCGTCTGCAAAGTTTCGGCGCTTCGTTTGCCGCACCTGTCGCGACCAATGCCAGTGAAGCCGGCCGTGCAAAAAATCGTCGCGTTGAACTGGTTGCTTATTGAGTCTCATGGCCATGCTGAAAAAACTTCTTCCGCTAATTTTGTTTTCCGCAGCGCTTCAGGTAAGCGCTGCAGAACCGGTTCGTATTCCGCTTGTGAAAGGCTTGGTCACTGTCACTGCGGTGCAACTGCCCAGAGGCGATGAAGAACAGGTCAGTACGCTCAATGATGTGACGCCGGAGTTTGTCGAGTACGGTGTCGAATTCCGCTCTTTTCTCAATGGAAAGCTAGTGTCGGACAAACGAGTCCGTCGTGTTAAGCGACAGGATTTGGCGAGTGCCAATAAAATCAATTCGGTGTTTCAAGAAGGTGACCCGGCAATGTTTCCAGGCTCAACAATGGGCTTGTCAACTGCTTCATTCGAGCAATTAAAATCCACTGGTAAAACCGCATTGGTGTTGGGTACTGTTTCAAATTATGGTGAAGTGCAATCGCTTCCCGCACTACTCGATATTGCTTCCGGAAGGAAATATTTTCGCGGCGTACTCGAGCGCGTCGGTAATGCTGTAACGCCGATCTCAATAAAATTGAATGGCAAGTCGGTGCTTGTGCAAACTATTCACGCCAAAGGCAAATTCAGCGTTGCAGGCGATACTGTCGATATTGAACTCTGGCTGCTTGATGATTCCAGTAATCCGGTGGGTATCCGCAGCCGCCAAGGCCGCAGCTTATGGCAAACCATTCGCATCGATTACCCAACAGCACAGCCTCAAGCAAACGTACTGCAACAAGCACTCGCCAGCGGTGCCTGCCGTGCCGAATTGAATGGTATTTATTTTGATTTCGGGCAAGCCACTTTATTGCCGCAATCCGCACCCGCCTTGAAAGCAGTGGCAGATTTGATGGCAAAAAATCCTGGCTGGAATTTGCGTATCGAAGGCCATACCGATAGCGTGGGTGCTGCTGCCTATAATCTCGACTTATCAAAACGACGCGCCGCTGCCGTTAGCAACGCACTGACAGTGCAATACAAATTAGCGGCCATACGCCTGAATGCCAACGGCTTCGGTGCCACCAAACCCATCGCCAAAAACGACACGCTGGAAGGACGCGCCACTAATCGCCGCGTTGAACTAGCGCGGACTTGCCCCTGAACGCAACCTACCAAAGGCCAAGCTGATGAAAAAAAGTACCGTAAAAATTTTGATAGTGACCTTATTTGTCGCTGCACTTGCAGGTTGCAAAAACAAGGACTCGGCATCGACCGATGCAGCAGCAGGCGGTGACGATATGGCCGACTCCGCCATCACTGCCACCGCCGAGCTCGCTAAGGCCCCAGATCCACATGATCCCTGCAGACTGCTAGAGCCAAAGGAAGTAGAAGCAGTATTAGGCGCGCCATTGGCGGGTGCGCCTTATCTTGGCGGTAATCCAGACGGTGATAGCGGCCCTACGCCGAATTCCGACGGCGATGTTTGCTGGTACTACACGGCCAATGACAGCAATATAACCATTCAGGCTGACTGGAAAGATGCAGGTGCCATCAATGCCGGTATCAGCGCAAATCTGGCGAAAGCAGAAGCTGCCACCAAGGGCATGTTGAAACTTCAAGACGGTACCGAACTAACGGGTGACTGGGATGAAGCGCGCATGCGTGGTTGTTGCACTCTGGTAGCCATACAAGGCGACAGCATGGTCGAAATCAATTTCGCCGGGAGTTTGACTGCTACTGCAGAACAGGCCGGTGAATTGGCAAACAAAGCGCTAGCGCGTTTAAATAAACCACTCGACATTAGCGGTCAAGGTGGCCTGAAAGATGCCTTGAAACATTTACTGGCGCGGTACACATCAGAAGACCCCTGCAGCCTGTGGAGCAATGCCGATATCACCCAATTGTTGGGTACTCCAAAGGGTGATCCAAAGCGTAGCAGTAATGAATGCGATATTACTTACACGGGCAAGGATGGACGCGGGCATGAGTTCGTGGCGACGGTGACATTTATTAACGGCTATCGCGGTTTTCGTAGGGACAATGCCACCTATGGCGGCTTTGCCAAAAGTATTAATGCCGACAATGCGGGAGCGGGTATTTCCTTGAGAGAAAGTAAAGGCGTTGAAGGCCCATGGGAAGCTGCCAGTGATGGCGCGATCCAGTTCAATACCGTCAACAAGGACGCACAGATTGCGGTTCGTCATGGCGGTATGAGTCAGGATGATCTGCGTGCATTTATTGGTCACGGTTACGCGAAAATTGCAGCGGGGCAAAAGAAATGACCGCCAATCTCTATAAACCAAACGCTTGGCTCGCATTGGCGATTAGCCTGGTTTTTGCAGTCTTGTTGCCGATATCGGCTAGTGCACAAATGGAGACGATCAACGCACCTGTCAGCGTTATGTCAAATCCTAAAGTGGCCTTGCCAGGTGCGCCGATTATGCTGAGCGGCAAGACACCGGCAACACAGGCCGGCGCCAAGGTGAATGTTCTTATCACTATTGAAGTAAAGCCTAAGCCGGCGCCTGGAAAAGAAGCTAAACCCATTCAACTCGATGTTGCCGTTGATGCTAAAGGCCAATGGGCGTTGAATGTAAAAAATACGGTGCATATTGGGCATTACACCGTCAAAGTCACCGCACCCGATGGTAAAGGCGAAGCCACGACAGAATTCGATGTCGTCAGTGAAACCGCTTTCGGTGAATTCCAGAAAGATTACGCTGCCAGTATGGACGCGACCGAGATCACTTTCGTTAGCACCGTAGATAAATTACTGGCAGACATTCCAGACAGTGCAGAAAAGCAAGAAGTTATCGGACGTTATACCGTCATCAAAAATAAATTGGTGGACCGCAAGAAAAGACGTCCGACACTTATTCCTGATCCAAAGCCAGTGATCGCGGCCTTGCCCCCGGAAAAACGTGCCGAATTGGTAACGCCGATCTTTGAAAATTTCGAAAAGATTACGGTTGAGTCCAATAGCATTGGCGACTCCATTCGCGCCTCGCGTTTTGGTGCCAATGCCTGTGAAAAACTCGATACCGTCGTCGAAGCCTTGAATGTGACTTCCACATTGATGAACTTCGAAAAAAACGCCGTCAATCTGGTTATCAATCATTTAACCGATAAGGTGTCGCCTGCGCTGATCGAAAATCACAAATACGGAAACGCCGGTGCAAAGTTTGCAGAAGGAGAAGCAGTAAAGGTGTGGGTGGCCAACCTGCGTGGCTATGAAAAACTGACGGATGGATTGACTGGCCCGAACGGAAAAACAATACAAGCCGGTACCCAATCTAACTTAGGTGCCGGTGTCCCAGGCCTAATGCTGGATCTTGCCAATTACGTCACCAAAGATTTGTACACAAGTATGTGTACGCGTTACGAAGGGCCGTTCACCGGATCTTTAAGTATTGAGTTCTACACCGACGATAATAATCGTATTCCTTATTGGGAATATACGGTCGATATTGGTGGCAAGTTGATCTTGAGTGAACCAAAAGCATTCAGTGGTAAGCCCGGTAGCACGATGCGTGGTCGCTTCGATGGCGCCGCCATAGGCTACAAGGTGTGGGAAGACGCACTGAAATTGAATCCGAAACTAAAAACGCAGATGGCTTTTCACAAATTGATCGCACCGCCATCAGTAATACCCTTGCCGCCAGACGAAATGGGTGCAGTCTTCAATACGGCCGCACATCCGCTGGGCTTTCAGGTAGGAGTAAGCGCCGTACGCAAGGGTGATCAAATTATTGTGAACTTTGATGAAGCCGCCATTCGTGACATGAGCCCGAAATTTAATCGTGGCTTATTAATTTATGTATTTATTGCCGGCATGATTCCAGCACCTGTTTATCAAACGCTACCCATGCAGGACGCTCACTATATTTTGTCGCGCGGCATGCGAAAAGATGCAGTGCTGAAACTTTCTACCAAGGGTAAGGAACAGCACCTGACTGGAAACTTCACGCGCAAGGAAGATACCGGCGGCATTTTGTTGAACTGGAAAGTGGATGTCGATATCTGCAATCCAGCCTGTTCGGACAGCTCAATCCAGCGGGTAA
>JBDTTC010000320.1:0-4503 GCA_039930825.1 Arenimonas sp. | reverse complement strand
TGCTCTGCAGCAAATCAACGCCTTCGATACCCGATACCGCGTCTTCCAATGGTTGAGTAATACGTGATTCCACCACCGCCGCCGAAGCGCCGTTGTAGCCGGTATCAATCGATACCACAGGGGCATCGATATCCGGCAATTCGCGCAGTGGCAAACGCGTGAAAGCAATAATCCCCAGCACCATCAGCAACAGACTGATGACGGTGGCAAAAACTGGGCGTCGTATGGCGATATCCGATAATGACATCTTAGTTGGCCTGTGCTTTTTTATCGTCGGCTTTTTTGCTTTCGCTGCCGAACTCCACGATATTTTGTCCGGGCCGCAGTTTCGAGGTACCTTCAACCACAATGCGGTCCCCGGCTTTCAGGCCTTGCGTGATTTCGACAAAACCAAAACTGCGGCTACCGGGTTTGACGATGGTTTTTTCAACGGTGCCATCCAGCGTAACGCGATAAACAAAACTTTCGCTGCCCAATTGCTGCAGCGCCAATTCCGGAATCACCAAAGCCGTACGCTGCGATTGCAGCACATTGATTTCCAGCAACATGCCGGGGCGCAATTTGTTGTCGGGATTGTCGATTTCGGCCTGTGCCGCAATGGAACGACTTGCAACATCCACGCGGCTATCGACACTGATAACACGTCCTGTAAAAACTTCATTGGGATAGGCATCGCTACGTGCTTCGATTGTCAAGCCCGTTTTCAAGGTAGCCATTTGAACTTCAGGCAGCGAAAAATCGACTTTTATTTTCGATACATCATCCAATGTAGTGATCATGGTGCCGGTACCGATCAATTGGCCAGGGCTGACTTGACGCAAACCGAGCACGCCGGAAAACGGTGCGACGATCACACGGTCGGACAACGTAGCTTGCGCAGCTTGTGCGCGAGCGCGAGCGGCATCGCGATTGCTGCGTAACGTGTCGAGCTGACTTGCAGAAACCAATTTTTCTTTTGCCAGTTGTTCACCGCGAATGAATTGGCGATCGGCGTCTTTTACCTGCGCCTGGGCAACGGCAAGATTACCGCTGTCACTACCGGTCTGCAGCGAGATCAGGACTTGTCCTGCACGAACGCTGTCGCCACTTTCAAAATGCACGCGGGAAATTTTGTCACTGACGCGAGATGCAATCTCAATCGATTCGCGAGCTTTTGCGGTGCCGATGGCCTGCACGCGATCACCCCATTTTTTTTCTACCACCTGCGTGCTGATGACAACGGCGGGGGGGCCGCCTTTTCCGCCGCCGGGACCGGGCGTGCCGGCTGTTTGTGCAGAATCCTTGCCGCAGGCGCTGATGAAAAGTGTCATCGATATTGCAAGCACTGCAATAGAAAAATGTTTCATTCTTTGTTTCCCAATTTATTATGTGTGCCATCGCAAAGCGGCGCATGTTTTGTTTTCTTGCATAGGCAAAACCAGACACGCTCGTTTCGTTCTGCGGTATATTTTTTAGGAGAAAATTCGCTGCCTTTATGCGATCCATCGCAGAACGGTTGGTTTTTACTCAAGCCGCAGGCACACCAAAAATAATCTTTGCCTTTTTCTACATCAAAGACGATCGGGTTTACGATGGGATTAACGCTATCGCTCATGACAGACCCTCTTCGTGAAGGCCACTATTCTAGGCTATCCGGAGCTCTAATCGTGTATAGATAATGTTATGCAACAGTACGTTGCAATCAGTTTTCGGCCATGACTAAAGTCATGGCTATGGTCATCGCACTTGCAATATCTTCAATCCAGAATGGCTTGTGCAATATTGCTGCAATCTTCAGGCCTTGGGCTTCGGCCTCTTTACGGCGCCGCTCAATTTCTTCGGGCGGCATGCCGGTAAGGAAAATAATCGGGTGTTTTGCATTGTGCTCTACCATGATCTTGCAGATGTCTTCGCTGCCGTGATTAGGCATCGTCAAATCGAGCATGACTACCGTAGGCGATTCAGCGTAGGCTGTCGCAAAACCGGTAAGGTCCATCGCGGTATCGGATTGGTAGCCGCATTGCTCTAGCAGGTACTGGGCGAGATATAACATCTCTGCATCGTCATCAACGACAAGCACCCTTGGCAACTCCTCTTTTTTTGTCATCATGGAAACCCCCTTCCATCCACCAAGTTCATGCGGACAATTACTTGATACACCTTTTTTTATAGGCTTTTCACGACGTAACACCTTTTGACACGGGCATGCTTATTTCGCAGTTTTTCCATGAGATGCATCACAGTTTTAATCAGTCATAACTGACAAGGAATGTCACAGTCGCGTGAAATTGCGTGCAATACAGCATCACTTGCTGCGCATAAAAAAACACCGGCACATGGCCGGTGTTTTCGAATCGAAATAAGCGAACGGAATTATTTTTTCCATTGGCCTAATGCAGCCAAGCCATTGTCTTTGGCACGGGCATAAACGGTTTGCTGAGCCGCGGCGACATTACCGACCAAATCTTTCGACCAAATCTTCAATGCGGCAGCTTGCATGGCACGACCATAGCTAAACGACAAGGGCCAAGGGTGCTGACCCATTTGGTTCATGGCATTTAAATGAGCAGTCGCGGCCTCGTCGCTTTGGCCGCCGGACAGAAATACGATGCCCGGCAAGATGGCAGGTACGGCGCTCTTTAGGCAGCGCACGGTCATTTCGGCGACTTCTTCAACACTGGCTTGTTCTGGGCAGCTCTTGCCCGAGATCACCATGCTGGCTTTCAGAATGGTGCCTTCCAGCATCACGTTCTGGTCATACAGTGCGCCAAACAGCGAACGCAACACGACTTCGGTTACTTCCATGCAGGTATCGATATCGTGATCACCGTCCATAATGATTTCAGGTTCGACCATCGGCACGATACCGGCTTCCTGACAAAGGGCAGCGTAACGGGCCAGCGCATGGCTGTTGGCTTCAATACAAGTGCCCGACGGACTGTCTTCACCAATCGTGATCACGGCACGCCATTTTGCAAAACGGGCGCCAAGGCTGGCATATTCTTTCAAGCGTTCGCGCAGGCCATCCAAGCCTTCCGTGCAGACTTCACCGGGAAAACCGGCCAGTGGCTGCGGGCCTTTATCGACCTTGATACCAGGAATGATGCCGTTTTTGCGCATGTATTCCGCGAACGGCACGCCGTCCTTGGTTTTCTGACGCAGGGTTTCATCGAACAAAATAGCGCCGGAAATATATTGATTTAAATTCGGCGTGGTCAGCAACATCTCGCGATATGCGCGACGGTTTTCCTCTGAGTTTGGAATACCGACGCTTTCGAAGCGCTTGGCGCAGGTCGCATTTGATTCATCAATGGCAATAATGCCTTTACCAGGGGCCACCATGGCCAGGGCGGTTTCTGCGAGTTGATCGATGCTCATGGGGGCTTACCGATGTTAGGACTGAGGGGCGGGATTATAGCCTAGGCTGGTCTTAAGCCGCCATTTGGCAAGCTTATTTGCTTGCCGCTGACGAGATTTTGTTCCCCAGAAACACTTCGAGATCAGGGATCTCGCATGTCCCTTGCAAGGGCAATTGTTCAGTCGAGAACGAAACGTACGTGTAGGAAAACCCCCGTTGTTTGTCGGGGTTTTCTGTTCCAGGTTCGAATTTTATGCCTTCCAGCGACTTCACAGTCGCATTTCCAAACATTGAGATAATGGCCCGTTTATCTTTTTTGCCTATTTTTCCTGACCTTGAATCGCCAATATGCGAAAGCAGAACACGATAGTTCGAGGTGCTTCCGTCCGGCTCAATATAAAAACCAATGGCAACACAGCCGGACACGCCTGCTAGTGCCAAATCTTTGGGATAAACCGGTTGCTTAAGTTTTTTTGCTGGCGAGCCCTCTTTCCAGAAACGTTGATCGTGATGATTGCGAACAATCAACACTTCATCAGCTTGGGTAGCAAGCGGTTCCGCCAAAGCGATTGAAATGCCTGACAGCATCAATAGCGGAAGTACTAGCCTCATCCGCATTACAAATCACCCAAACCTTCTGCCTTACCTTCCGCACCGACAACCAGCAGTCGAAGCGTATTGGTGGCGCCGCGTTGTTCCATGCTATCGCCGGAAGTCAGCACTACTCGGTCATCTACAGCCAAAAAGCCCATGTCGAATAATTTCTTTACAGCACTTCTTGCCGCTTCGCGGGTCGGTAAGCCGGTCGAATCGAAATTGATTGGAAATACATCACGCACCATGGTCATTTTGTGACGGGCCGAATCATGTTTCGATAATCCGAAAATCGGTGCAGTCGAACGGAATCGCGAAAGATAGCGTGCGGTACCGCCGGATTCAGTCAAGGCAATAATTGCGCGAACTTGTATATGCTCAGCAAGGAACATGGTCGCCATGGCGATTGCCTGGTCGGCACGTTGCAGATTACGTGGCGCGGCTTCGAAATCAGTATCGTGATGAAACTGGCGTTCGGCACCGAGGCAAATTCGTACCATCGCTTCGACGGCTTTCACCGGATAATTTCCGGAAGCGGTCTCTGCTGAAAGCATTACCGCATCGGTGCCATC
>JBDTTC010000319.1:0-1535 GCA_039930825.1 Arenimonas sp. | reverse complement strand
AATAAAAACCGAAGTTATTGCAGCTTGCTGGCACGCATGACGGTGACTTTCGCCGGAGGCTGGAATGCTTCGGCGCTGGCTTCACGCCAGAAAGCCTGAAAGGCGGGATGATTCGGCAATTCATCACCGAGCAAGTCGCCCTGCTTCAGAAAATGATGCATGTTGGATAGGGCCCGCACTTCCGTTGATGAAACGCGACGCACGATATGTTCTGGACCAATTTCGCCCGGATGTTGCAGACCCGCGGCAGCGACTAATTCTTTCAGTGCCTTTAAGGTGTTTTCATGAAAATGAAAAACACGCGTTGCTTTATCTTCCGGCACCAAGGCTTTTTGGCGTGATGGGTCCTGTGTTGCAACGCCGGTCGGACAACGGTCGGTGTGACAGCTTTGCGATTGAATACAGCCGAGTGCAAACATGTAGCCACGTGCCGCGTTACACCAGTCGGCACCTAATGCGAGTGTTCGTACAATATCGAAAGCGGTGACAACTTTGCCCGCCGCACCGATATGAATTTGCTGCCTCAGGTTCAAGCCCACCAAGGTGTTGTGAACCAATAGCAATGCTTCACGTAATGGCGCACCAACGTGATCGGTAAATTCCAAAGGTGCTGCACCGGTCCCCCCTTCCCCGCCATCAACGACGATAAAGTCCGGAAGAATATTCGTTTCATGCATGGCTTTGGCAATGCCGAACCATTCCCAAGGATGGCCGATGGCAAGTTTGAAACCAACAGGTTTTCCACCAGAAAGTGTTCTCAGGCGTTCGACGAATTCCAGCAAGCCTTTCGGCGTTGAAAATGCCGAGTGTTGTGCGGGCGACACACAATCAACCCCCATTGGAATGTGGCGAGCTGCAGCAATTTCCGCCGATACTTTAGCGGCTGGCAAAACGCCACCGTGCCCGGGTTTGGCACCTTGCGAGAGCTTTATCTCGATCATTTTTACTTGATCGCTTGCCGCATTTTTGACGAAGTTTTCCTCACTGAAACTGCCGTCATTATTTCGACAACCGAAATAACCGGAACCAATTTCCCAAACCAGATCACCTCCGCATTCTCGATGATATTGCGAAATAGACCCTTCGCCGGTGTCATGATAGAAATTGCCGCGCTTGGCGCCTGAGTTCAATGCACGAATGGCGTTCGCAGAAAGCGAGCCGAAACTCATCGCGGATATATTGAACACGCTTGCCGAATACGATTTCGTACGATTGCCACCAATCGTGATTCGAAAATCATGCGAATCGATTTTTGCCGGCGCAAGTGAATGATTAATCCATTCATAGCCGTTTGCATATACATCCATCTGGGTGCCGAAGGGTCGTTTGTCGATAACGTCTTTCGAACGCTGATAAACGATGGCGCGTTGTTGGCGCGAGAACGGGTTTTCTTCGTTATCCGATTCGATGAAATACTGACGAATTTCCGGACCGATCGATTCGAGCGCATAACGGAAATGCGCGAGTATCGGATAGTTGCGACGCACCGCCTGCCTAGTCTGTAATAAATCCAGTGTGCCCACTGCACTCAATAC
>JBDTTC010000318.1:0-5258 GCA_039930825.1 Arenimonas sp. | reverse complement strand
TCGGTGTCGCCCTGCGTGACGATGATGCGGCGCAGGTTGGCGCGGTGCTCGCCGGCCACGAAATCATCGGTGATTTGGCGCAGCGCGAGCTCAATGTCAAAGCGCAGACCGAGGTTTCCAGACTTTTGTCCAAAGAGACAATCCCGACCTTGGCCGGCGTGGCCAGTTGGGCTGATGAATTACGTGAAAGTGATCCGGAGCTGGGCAAAAAAACCGGCCGCTGGCATTACATGAATTATCCGCGCGAAGGTGGCTGCGACTATGTGCCGGCACGCGACTGCCCGGACGGTAACTGTCTCATTGCCGCGGTCAATAAAAATTTTACGATTCTGTCCGACAAAAATCGCAGCGATGCCGAACGTGCAGAGGCACTGAAATTTCTGGTGCATTTTGTCGGCGATGACCACCAACCATTTCATTCCGGTTACGGCGACGACAAAGGCGGCAACACATTTCAGATCAGTTATCAAGGAAAGGCATGGAGGCCGTTTAAAAATTCGGATCCCTATGCTGCGAAGAACCCTTCAAACTGGAATCTACACAGCGTTTGGGATTCATTGATTATCGAAAGCAGCCATCTTGATGCCCATGCCTATGCTAATGTTTTGTGGAAACAATCGGCATTGCCGTTCGATGCCACCAAACGTTCGGATCGTCCGGCGGTTGATTGGTCTTTGGAATCCTGCCGAATCATAAAACAAGACAACCCATACCCGAGCAGTCATGTGATGAAAGATGATTATCTGAATAAATACCGTCCCGCAGTTGAGCTGCGTTTGCGCCAATCGGGCACACGCCTGGCCGCCATGATCAATTTCGCGCTCGGAAAATAAGCTAATGTCCGCTCCGGCAGTCCATTCTTTTTATCACAAGGAAACCGGCACCTGGAGTTATGTCGTTGCCGACCCGGTGACACGTGTTGCCGCGATTATCGACCCCGTATTGGATTACGATTCAAAATCGGGACGCACCGACACAAGCAGTGCCCAGCAATTGATAAACACCGCAATCGAAAACAGTTATCGGATTGAATGGATAGTGGAAACCCACGCCCATGCCGATCATATTTCGGCAGCACCCTTCATCAAGAAAAACCTTGGCGGTCGTATTGCGATTGGCAAGGGGATCACCGAGGTTCAGAAAGCCTTCAAGCCCATATTCAATTTGGACGCGAGCTTTGCCATCGATGGTTCGCAGTTCGACCACTTGTTTGGGAGCGACGAAGTCTTTTTAATTGGTGAATTGCAAGCGCGCGTTATTCCGACACCGGGGCATACCAATGACAGCGTGAGTTATGTCATCGGCGATGCCGTTTTTGTCGGTGATTCGCTATTCATGCCCGATGGCGGCAGTGCGCGCTGCGATTTCCCCGGTGGCGATGCTGCCGTGTTGTATCAATCCATTCAACGGCTTTTTGATTTGCCGGACGCTACCCGCATGTTCGTCTGTCACGATTATTCACCTAACGGACGTGAGCCGCGTTGCGAAACAACCGTCGGCGAACAAAAGCGGAACAATATTCATGCGGCCAGCAAGGTTTCAGAAAATGATTTTCTCGCAATGCGAATTGCGCGCGATGCCACTTTAAGCATGCCGGCACTCATCATACCTTCGGTACAAGTGAATATTGCTGCAGGCATTTTCCCCGCCGCCGAGAGCAATGGCGTGGTCTATCTAAAGTTGCCAGTGAATACATTATGATCAGCACGCTCACGCAATTTACTCCACTAAGCGCGCTCACTGGTGGCGGCTTGATTGGCCTGTCGGCCAGCCTGCTGATTTATTTCAATGGCCGTATTGCCGGCATCAGTGGAATCGCCTGGGGCGCTTTACATCAAAAGGGTTTTGAAAGAATCTGGCGTATCGTTTTCATTGCCTACGTGATTATCGGCGGCAGTATTTGGATTGGCTTTTTTTCCAATGAAGTATCGCCACGCTTTATGTTCCCAGTCTGGAAAATTGTTTTAGCGGGCCTGCTGGTTGGCATCGGTACCAAGCTGGAAAGCGGCTGTACCAGTGGTCATGGCATTTGCGGTATTGCACGCCTATCCAAACGCTCCATGATCGCCGTGATCATATTCATGCTTAGCGGCATCATCACCACTAGCTTGGTCCGCCATGTCTTCTAATTCCTCAACACAGAAAATTCACTACGCCGTTGCTGCATTGGCAGGCAGCTTATTCGGTCTTGGTTTGGCGATTTCGCAAATGACTAACCCCAATAAAGTATTGAACTTTCTGGATGTATTTGGTGATTGGGATCCGAGCCTTGGCTTTGTGATGCTGGGCGCTCTATTGGTCAGCGGCATTGGTTTCGCCTTGGTAAAGCGGCGCGGCACTGCAGTATTTGGAGACTTACAGGTACCTCCTAACAGCACTATAGATGCAAAGCTGATGATAGGTGCCGCCCTGTTCGGCATCGGCTGGGGTATTGCGGGGTATTGCCCAGGTCCGGCGCTAGCGAACCTGGCAGGTGCATGGGACGAATTACGCTGGTTTATTCCGGCGATGCTTGGTGGATTTTATATTGCGCACCTATTGCAGTCGAAAAAGTAAGCCATGCGGGCCCGCGTTTTTACTGTCTTGTTTTTATCCACCAACACATGGCGTCCGTAGGCCGGTATCAAGTCAGTAAAGATAGTTCTATCTTGAAACCCGACTGGACCAGTTCCAATCGGAATATCTTTCATTTCTTGCTGTTTGGCTTGCTTCACTTTAAATAAACTTCAACATCAATCTTACTGGTCACAGCTTTACCATCAAGACCGATAGCTGCCTGGAATTTTTGACTCGTAATCAGTTTGGTCAATTGCATCAGTTCTTCTTCAGGAAGCGATACAGCAAAAACTGCATTCGCCAATTCGCCGCTTGCATCAACAATAACAACAGCTTTTATCGATGGCCGCCCCTTGCTCGCAGCTGTTTTTTGGAGTGCGATAAATTCATCCGTCGGAATCATTTTTGCCGGCATTTTTATTTTATCCGGAGTGGCAACGGTGACCGGATTTTCCAAGTCGGCTCTTGTAAGAATCTCCTGCTTTCCACTGGGGCCCTGCATCATGTAGGCACCATTAGCAACGCCATTGTCGCCATTGTATGCAGGTATCGGAACCGGTTTGCCATTGCGCAACAAGCTGGCGACAAAATTCATACTGAAAATCGAAGATCTGTCTTTCGTACTCACAGATATAACCGCATTTTTGCCGTTTGCAATCTTGAAGTCTGGTTCTGAAATCAATGTTTCGCCATATTTAACTTTTCCTTTTATCGTGGAAAATTGATTGTCAATCGGTGTCAGCGAAAGCTCGTAAGACCAGGCTTGCTTGCCTTCCCCCTGGACAACCGCGAATGCTTTTCCAGGTGCTTCGCGCAAAGTAATCGGCTTTTGATCGACACGGTCTATAATTGCATTTATTTTAATTTCATAGAGCATGTTCTCTTTCGCTTGGGCAACGATGATATTGGCCGGTTGCGTTGACCAGGCGGCAAAAGCTGCAGTCAGTGAAAGCACTGTAACCACGCTTAAACCGAACACATGAAGCAACTTGCCGGGACTGGTTTTCTTCAACATGAGTATTCTCTCTTTCAATGGATGGTGCGCCTGCCAATGACAGGCAACAGGAAGACCAATGCTGGCCATTTGGGTTTTCAACATGGCGTCGGCATAGGATTTACGCTTGGATGGAAATTGCGATAACACTTGTGCATCGGTGGAAAGTTCCTGGTCAAAACGAAACTTTGCATCCGCCCAATGCAGCAAGGGGTTGAACCAGAAAACACAACGCAGCGCGGCAGCCAGCAAATTTATTCGGGTATCGCCACGTGCTACGTGGGCGTATTCATGCGTGAGCACCAAACTTTTTTCTTCTGCGTTGTAGCGCTCGTCAAAATCCGATGGCAACACAATACGCGGTTGCAAGACTCCTATGACCGATGGCCCCTGCAGATTGTTTTCAGCCGAAAAAACGTTGGCGTAACGTTGATTTAAAACACCCAGACTGTCGACAAATTTTTTCTGTTGACGTGAAAACCAGTAAGCACACGCAGCAATACCAAATGCCCAGAGCAGCAAGCAAAGATCCTCCGGCATGTGGTTTTCCTGTGCCGGCAAAACGGGTGCGCCTGTCAATCCTGCACCGGAAGTCACTGCCTCACTGGTAGCGGCTATGGTCACCACCATTTCCTGCGCTGGAATTAGTACTGCAATGGTGGCAAGCGGCACCAGACACCAAATGAGATAAGCAACGCGTGCGCCAAAGAATTTACGCAAAGGCAGCCGAAACATCAGCACCAGAACAATGGCAATACTGCTGGCCAGTGTGGTCTTCAGTAAAATGGGCAGTAAATCAGCGCTCATCGTCCATCCCCTCGATTAATTTTTTCAATTCGGCGATATCTTTTTTGCTCAGCTTTCCCTTTTCACTGAAGTGGGCAACCAACGGGGCGATACGCCCATCAAAGATTCGATTGAGCAGGCTTTTGCTTTCGGTCGTCACCCATTCCTCGCGCTTCAGTACGGCGCTGTAACTGTAGCGCCTGCCATGCTTCTCGGCTTGGACGGCGCCCTTGTTCAACAGACGATTCAACAGCGTTTTGACGGTGGGTTCCTGCCAGTCTTGCTCCTCGCGCAATTGCGCGATCACTTCTTCGGCATAGCGGGGGCTGCGCTGCCAAAGGACCTGCATCACCAAGCTTTCTGCTTCACTTATTTGCATGTGATTACACCTGTAATTTCAATGTAGATTACATCCGTAATCGAATATGTCAAGCCCCCTGCAAAACAAAGTGCGATACTGATGGCTACTTCCGTAAAGCATTAGGTGCCAAGTGTTGCTGACCCGTCTGGATGAGGCCATAAAAGTACTGCTTGAGCGCACAGGCAATAAAATTGTACTCGCTGCGCCGCTGGGCCTGGGTAAACCACACCGTCTATTAAATGCAATTTACGAAGCAGTCGAAAAAGACAAAAACTGCAACCTGAAAATTTTTACCGCCTTGTCATTAACGCCACCCAAAGCCGGTAGCGATCTGGAAAAACGTTTCCTGCAACCCTTTCTCGATCGTCATTTCGGTTCCGATTTTCCCAGCCTGCATTATGCAAAGGCACAGCGCCGTAGCGCCTTACCCGATAATATTTCGGTGCAGGAATTTTATATGCAATCAGGCGGCTTGCTGAATTCATCGCAGGCACAGCGTCATTACAATAGCTTGAACTACACCCATGTAGCGCCAGTGGTTGCTGAAAAAAACATCAATGT
>JBDTTC010000317.1:0-13774 GCA_039930825.1 Arenimonas sp. | reverse complement strand
GACAAACCCTCTTTTAAAGACTGCGCACTACCCTAAACCCGATTCTTGCATTGTGTGTTTTCATAAGTGTAGCCGTTCTGAAACCAACTCTGGCCTCGTCTAATGAGCTCGCCCACGAAGCACCACGAGTGACCCCCATCTTGCAACCAGGATTAACCCATGCACTGCCATCGGCAGGAGCGCGTTGATAGGTATCATGCCAGCAATCCTGCACCCATTCCTCTACATTGCCACTGGTGTCAAAAGTGCCCCATCGCTCAAGGGGAAACGTACGAACCGGCGCGGCACCCCAGTAAAAATCCCGATAACCGGCAATGGCATTCCCCCAACTTCGGTTTTTTGTTGATTTGTCTCCAGCGCCAGCAAGATTGGCTACGACTGTTGTCGGTGCTTGCTCGCCCCAGGGATATACCGTGTCAGTGCCAGCTCTCAACACGTATTCAAATTCAGCTTCACTAGGCAATCGATAAGATGCACCCGTTTTTACCGACAACCATTTTGAATAGGCTTCCGCATCAGCTAAGTTGACATGCACCACCGGCAAATCATCCTTTGCCAATCGGCCAAGATGATCATGACGCCAATCCACGTTAACTCGCTTGGTCATGCTGCCGCCTTTTTCATCGAATACCATCGACCAGCCACGAGATACAGCCCGGGTTTTGTAACTCGAGCTCTCGATAAACTGGCGGAATTGGCCAACAGTAATTTCGTTTCGGGCGATGGCAAAGCCACGTTTGAAAATCACTGTATGCCGCGGCTTTTCCGAAGCAGTGGCAGATATCGGTTTTTGTGATGAACCCATTTCAAACTGGCCATAAGGAATGACGACCATCTCGGGTGGCGGGCTGCTCATTGCCCAGGCATCGCTGAATATTTGCTGCGGTCTGAATCGGGCATAATGTTTTGTTTCATCAATTCTTTGAGCAAGCGATATGACTTCAGGATGTGTCGGAAGTATTTTTTTCGCCTTGCGATAAAAGTCTTCGGCGACTTCAATCCGCATCCCGTCCAACGCAAGATTCGCGAGCACGATTTGTTCCTGAATCGTCTGATTCAAGCGCCCGAGCACATCATTTGATACTAACTGGAACTTCGGATTTTTGTCATCGATAAGTTCAGCTTGCTTCAAAGCGATCAATGCCGCTTCGAATTTTTGCTGCTTAGCCAATTTCATGGCTGCGATTTCACGTTGCGTACGTAAACGATCAATCGCCCTCAATGCCGGCTGATAATCCGGAAATATTTCCAATGCTGCTCTATACGCAAAAACTGCATTATCTGGCTGATCATTTCTGTTATGAGGCAAAATCGCGGATTTCTTTTCCAGTACGATCGCTTTCTGTTGCCAGGCTTCGGCTTGCTTGGCATGCTCCAGCTCGGATTTTAAATTAGTGATATCCGGATGCGGATAGGAGCTCAACTCTACAACCTGAAGCAAACGCGCGGCTTCATTTAGATTGCCAGCACGATTCGCATCACCTGCCATCTGGACTAACATTTCCACTGTGTTTTTCAGTCCTGCCTGTGCTTCCGCATTTTCGGGGTCAAAGCGCAGTATGCCGATATACCATTCAAGGGCAGCAGGATGTTCCAGCTTGTTGTTTTCGTAATCTGCCGCCACGAACGCTTGTTGCGCAAGTCGAATGGCTTCCGACAGGTTTTCCGAATTCACCATCGGCACGTTCAGTGTTTTAGGAACCGAATTATTGTTTTCGGTAGATGCCACAGCTAGATTCTGCTGCGCATTTTTAGCCTCCGCAGCCGTTTTCTGCATGGGCGACTCACCTGGCTGGCAGGCCGCCATCACAGCACATAGTGCGGCGATACTCAGCAATGACGAGAATTTCAGCATACGTTTTTTTTGCACTGGTCCTGGGGCATTCAATTATAAGAAGCAAGCGATGCGAAGGTAGGCTAATCTGATAGCACACGCAACCGCAGGACACCAATGAACCACTGGATTGACTCTCCCGAGCGCCTAGAAGCGCACTTCGCTTCCTGGTCAGGGCACAAAACCGTTGCACTCGATACCGAGTTTGTCCGCGAAAAAACCTATTACCCACAGCTTGCGCTCGTACAATTGGGCGTGCCAGGCGAAATCCTGCTGATTGATCCACTGGTTTCCGGAATAGCAGAAGTGCTGAAGCCGTGGCTGCTGAATCCCGACATCTGCAAAATAATTCATAGCCCGAGCGAAGATTTGCAGGCATTTTCCCGTGGCGTCGGTGCAGTGCCGGTCAATATTTTCGATACCCAGGCCGCCGCCTCCTTGTGCGGAATGGGCGCAGGCATGGGCTATCAAAAACTGATTGAAGCAGTGACTGGAACCGTACTGGAAAAAGGCGAAACCCGGTCAGATTGGTTGAAACGGCCACTGACCGATTCACAATGTCGCTATGCCGCCGATGACGTTCTTTACTTGCACGAAGTATATGCTCTATTGTCGGAAAAACTGGTTGTATTGAACCGCCTGCAATGGCTGCAGGCCGATGGTGAACGTGCAGTACGCAATGCAAACAACGATATTGACGACCCATTCCCGCACTTGAGTTTGAGTCGCGCGCAGGGACTAGACAATAAGGCACAAGCCCTACTTTGCCGTTTACTGCGCTGGCGAGATGCGAAAGCTCGTAATAGCGACAAGCCAAAAAGTTGGATACTGGATAATGAACTCGCTGCATTTCTAGCCCGCAGCGCACCAGACCAATACAATACGTTTATCGCCATTCTTGATCGCAGTCCGAAAGCACCGAGAAAATTTCGTATCGAGCTTTGGGAAGAAGTAACCCGCCCGCTGACGGATATCGAATTGACTATCCCGCCAATCAAGAATGTCGACAGCATAGATAAACAGAAACTGCGCGCCATGCAGGAAGCTGTTGCACAACATGCCGCCACCTTGAATATCCCGGAAGGCCTACTGGCTTCCCGCAAACATCTGGAGGTGCTGCTCGAAGGTCATTGGCCGGCTGCGCTCGAAGGTTGGCGTCGCGAACAATTGGCACCTGTTATTACACCGCTGATGCCTGTTTTGTAGGAATTAACGATGAATCGAAACCTCATTTTCCTGCCTGCACTAATACAAATACTTTTGACAATCCTTGTATTCATTTCACTAGGCATCGCAAAATCGAAAGCCGTCAAGCTGGGACAGGTTGATCAGGAAAAACGGGCTTTGCATACTGATGCATGGCCCGACTACGTTCTGAAAATCTCCAATAACATCAACAATCAATTCGAAACACCAGTATTGTTTTATGCATTGGTCTTGATGTTATGGGCGATGAATACCGTAGATATCTACGCAATGGTTTTTGCCTGGGGGTTTGTCGCTGCACGTATAATTCACGTCTATATTCATACCGGCTCGAATATTGTTCCGGTCAGGCGCGCGGTGTTTACTGTCGGCTGCATGTTCCTGGTTTTGCTGACCGCTCTAGGTTTTAAATCGGTATTGGGACCGTACTTATTTTCCTGAACACTGCGGACAATGAAAATTGTTCTTGTTGAAAGGCAGTGGCAGGAACAGTAAATGACCAACAAACAAGGCGAGCTTCCAACTTAGCGATGTTTTACGAACCAGCGCCACGCCACAAGTACTGCAGGAATCTTCCTGTCTAAGCTCTTCATCTATGTAAGCAAATTCGCCCGAGTCAACCTGGGCAATAATTTCCCGTGCCTCATCGACCCGTTCTCGCGGCACCATAATCTGGACGCCGCCCAAGGCCTGAGAATACAACCATTCAGCCGTTACTAGATGTCGATTGCCGAGAATCGCCGGAATACCTTCCACTTCGAGCCGGCCACGCACGATATCGGCGTGGATAACATCGATAAAATTATCTACTACAACCCAATCATTCGAGACTTGTCCGCTCAATCCTCACATCCCAGCAGGCGTATTTTTTGACCGGGTTGCAGCATGTAATTCGGGCCACGTAATTTGTTGGCCTTGGCTATTTCTGTCAGATCGCAATTGTGTTCTTTTACGATTGCCAGCAAGTTATCGCCTTTCCTGACCTTGTAGTGTTTCACTTTTGCTTCCGGTTTTTTCTTGACCGATTTCTTTACCGATGCTGCGGGGGTTGCTGCAGCAATCTGCTCGGCCAGACTTTGATTGTTTGCAGGTGCGGTATTCACCAAGGGATTCATGCTGGCATTACCATTCACGCCAGCAATTGAATTTGGCGACATCATCGGTGAGAAGTTCTTGTTTGCTCGCATCAACTCTGCTGCCAGTTCGGCTCTCGGTCCCTGCACACAATTGGAACGGTATAACTCCGTCAGTTTTTTCGGTGCCCGCAATACCGTTCCTTGTGCAATGTAGGTATCAGCGTCGTAACGCGGATTCAAGTTGCGCAAAACACGGAACCAGCCGTCGCGGTTATCCACGTTGCCCAGGCAAATCGTCAATTCATTGATCGAACTCGCACGCGCAAGTGTGAATTGGTCGGGCGTAGTATCTATTTTCGGAAATGTCAGGCCATATTTTTTCGGATGTAAAAACAACCAGGCGGCGGCAATCACTTTAGGCACATAGTCGCGAGTTTCAGCCGGCCACTGATTATAGACTTCGGGAGACCAGAAACTTTTTCCGCCCGATTGATTATAGATGCGTAATGCTCGCCCTTCTCCGCCGTTATAGGCTGCAACCGTCATTTCCAGATTGCGGTTTAATTCAGAGAAGCGTTCATTGACATATTGCGCATTGGCACGTGCAGCGAATTGCGGATCAAAACGGGTATCGAAACCGGAGGCATCGCGTCCTAGCCCAAAACGAGTACCAGTGCCGTACATGAATTGCAGCGGGCCACTGGCGCCTGCACGTGAAATGGAATGCACGCGTCCACCGGATTCTTTCGCCATGATGCCAAACAACAATGCTTCCGGAAGTCCCGCTTTTTCATATTCCGGCGACATTAGATAACGCATATATTGGTAATTTTCCCAGGCATCGACCAAGAAAGAACGTTGCTGCGTGAGCCAATCGCGAATCGCCGCTTGGATCGGTTCGTTCATTTCAACCATACGCTCCAGGCTACGGCCGTTATCAAGCAAATCCATGGATTTTTGTGCTTCGGTTGAATGCGACAGAATCGGAGACTCATCATCGGCAAGACCTGGCTCTGTTACCAGTTGGCCCAAATCATGCGATTTCAGCAAACCCTCATACACGGTAATGACCTTGCCGACTTCGCAAGCTTTGGTTTTCAGGCACTGTGTGGCGATGTCTTCGATGTCTTCAAGTGCCTTATTCATTTGCGCCATGCCATTGTTATCGCCATTCGCGAGTAAAACCTGAGCTTGGCGATAACGTTCGCTTGCCTGTTCCATCTGCGTGTACAGGGGAGCCAGTTTGTCCGTCCTCGGAGCAGCTTGGGCAAATGATGGTGGTAAGACCAAAAGCAATACAAAAACAAGACGCTTATTAAACATGGAAACTCCTTAAACAATACTGTGCAGGTTATCGGCTGGCGGTCTTAACTACAAGGTTTAACATTTCCTGTTATGGCACTAGAATCAGGGCCTCACAGGAGAGATACATGAACGATATTCTGGTTGGCAAAGGCGACGTACTCGTGCAACTGCTCGCAAAATACGGCAATCGGCACGGATTGATTGCTGGCGCCACTGGTACCGGCAAATCTGTTTCCCTGATGGTATTGGCAGAGGGCTTCTCGAGGCTTGGAGTTCCCGTATTCATGGCCGATGTGAAAGGCGATGTTAGTGGCCTATCTATGGCAGGCACGACCAACGAAAAAATAACGTCACGTATTCAACAAATCGGTATAGAAGGTTATGTGAACGAAGCCAGCCCAACCGTGTTTTGGGACTTATACGGTAAAAAAGGCCATCCAATTCGTACGACCGTGTCTGAGTTTGGCCCGACTCTTTTCAATCGTATTCTTGAGTTAAATGAAACCCAAAGTGGCGTATTGGATATTGCCTTCAAACTTGCCGATGACGAGGGTTTGCTGTTATTGGATTTAAAAGACCTGCGAGCCTTGTTGAATTTTGTTTCGGAGCACAAAAGCGATATCTCAAAAAAATACGGATTGGTTAGCCCAACCTCGGTTGCAGCGATTCAGCGTGCTCTGCTTCGACTTGAACAAGAAGGCGGTGAGGAGTTTTTTGGTGAGCCCGCCCTCGATCTGAATGATTTGATGCGAAAAGACATGAGTGGCAGAGGCATCATTAATTTATTGTCGGCCGACCAACTAATTTTAAAACCTCGTCTGTATTCGAGTTTTCTTTTGTGGTTGCTTTCCGAACTATTCGAAAACTTGCCTGAGATAGGTGATCTGGATAAACCGAAACTGGTATTCATTTTCGACGAAGCGCATTTGCTGTTCCAGGATTGTCCAGCTGCATTGCAGCAACGCGTAGAACAAGTAGTACGCCTGATCCGTTCGAAAGGCGTCGGTGTATATTTCTGCTCGCAGAACCCGGATGACATTCCCGACGTGATTTTGGGCCAGCTCGGCAATCGTATTCAGCATGCATTGCGCGCCTATACGCCACGTGACCAGAAAGCCGTGAAAACCGCAGCAGAAACTTTCGTGCAAAACCCGAAACTCGATGTTGCAAAGGTAATTTCCGAATTGGCCGTTGGTGAAGCATTGGTTTCGATGCTGCTCGATAAAGGCATTCCGGCACCGGTGGAACGCGCCTACATTTGCCCTCCACGTTGCCGCATGGGCGCAATTACTGACGAAGAACGGGCAAGCATTCGCAATCGCAGCCCGGTCGGCGGAAAATACGACGCTTCGATTGATCGCGAGTCCGCTTACGAAGTATTGAACAAGGCAGTGCAAGGCGAGCCTGTCAAAAACGAAAAAACAAACGATAAAGCTACAGCACCTGCAACTCCGGCAGCCGCACCTGCAGAGCCGCCATCGAAACTCAATGAATTTTTATGGGGCACCAAACGCCGCCAAGGCGCTGTAGAAGCTGCAGCCAAATCGGCAACACGTACCGTCGCCAATGGCTTGGGGCGACAATTGTTGCGAGGTTTATTGGGTGGCTTGCTGGGCGGTAAAAGACGTTAATCATGCCAAGAGAACTGCATCCAAAATCCAAAGATAAAATCACCGGCTGGGACAAGAAGCTTGGGGCATTTTTCATGTATCCGGCGCGCGCGGAAGTTTTGCCGGCTGTCGCAATACTGACCGTTTGCACCATCGTTTCCGGCTATCTGTCGGTGGTTGGGTTAGTGATAGCCCTTGCAACTACCTTAACGGCCTACAAGTTTGCGTTCGAGATTTTGCAGCATCATGCCGATGGCTGGGAAGAACCACCCGAGGCCATGATGACCATTAGTGGGGGGCTGGTATTTCAATATATTTTCGTACTGCTCGTCGCCGCCATTATTTACTGGACCGTTAAAAGCTTTTTGGGAGTTACGGCTGCTTTAGTCGTGCTTGCATTATTTAGCCTGATCCAACCGGCTTACACCATGTTAACGGTTATCGAAGGCAGCGCCCTTTGGGCCCTGAATCCTCCGAAATGGCTACGATTGATGCAAATATTGGGCAATGGTTATTTTTTGCTGGCGCTTTTGCTTTTTGTCGGCCAGTTATTCGAAATATGGCTTGGCAACCATGTTTTTTCATTCATGCCAGACATCATTGCAACGGCGATCGTAAAAATTATAGGTTTATGGATCTTGTTTGCCAGCGCCTACTGGATGGGGTATCTGATTTATCAGTATCACCGCGATCTCGACTATGTCCCCAATGCCCATAATGACCAGGCAGTCCGTGCTATGGATCGTGATGGCATGTTGATTCAAGCCTTGGATACCGCGATCGCAAACGAGAGCTATGAAGAGTGCATTACCAGAGTGAAATATGAATCAAGGGAACGCGTACTTAGCATTGCCGCACAATCAAAGTATCGAGAGCTTCTGGTAAAAAAAGGCGATCCAGCAGAAATCCGGCAACACGCACAGACGTTTTTGCATCAACTTTTGACTGAAAAAAACTTGCCCCGTGCAATGTCATTGGCGATACAGCAATTTGGCATCGACCCTGGTTTTGTGCCACTCGACGGCGAAACCACAGATGTATTGGTCAAAGAAGCGCGTCGTATCGGCCAAGCTAGCCTGGAGAAAAAACTACTGGTTTGCCTGCTGCAGAATTTTCCTAACGAAGCTGTAACAGGCGATTGGGCGATAAGGCTCAGCGAAATCCTGATTCAGGCAGGTGAACCAAATACGGAAGCGGTCAGTCTGCTTGACGCTGCATCGGCAACCACCCGCAGCGAAACGCAGAGACAACGATTGATCGTGGCGAGACAAGCCATTGCCGTAAGCTAGCAATGTCCCGTTATCGGCCTCCTGCCGCTGCCTCTACCGCACTTATAACCCGTGAAGGTTTCGAACGACTTCGAGACGAGCTGAACTACTTATGGAAAGAAAAACGTCCGGAAGTCGTGCGCGCACTATCTGCTGCTGCGGCAGAAGGCGATCGGTCGGAAAATGCCGAATATACCTATCGAAAAAAACAGCTTGGTGAAATCGACCGTCGTGTTCGCTATCTGAGCAAGCGGCTGGAAGTTCTAAAAGTAATTGAAAACGCACCAAGCGACCCACAAGCTATTTTTTTCGGGGCTTGGTTTGAAATCGAGCAGGCTGAAACCCGCGAGACTTCCCGCTACCGAATTGTCGGCCCCGATGAAACCGATGCAAAACTTGGCTGGATCAGCATTGACTCGCCTCTTGCACGCGCAGCACTGAAAAAACGCAGCGATGATGAATTCGAAGCGCAGCTTCCGGGTGGCCTGACGAAATTCTATATTTTGCGGGTTGAATATTCCGAGCTTTAGAATATTCCGCATACTATTTATTAAACATATAATTTCCTGCGTAATCTTTTTGATCACGAACAAAACTACCGGCATAGTTGGAACCACTGCACTGACCTTGTTTCAACACCGTAACTCGGTTGGCAGAAAAGCTAATCCGTAACTGGCATAAGTCGAGCGCATTTTTTGATCCCTCCGGTAAGTTCAGATTGAGCTGAATGCTTCCGATTGGAACTTCAATCGTTTGGTTTCCCGATGAGCGTACGATATTCAGATCGTTCTTAAGTGCAAGAACTCCGAGGCGTTCAGTTGTGTCAAGGTACACGACTAATTTATCGCCATTGGCTTTGTTGTAAACGCCGGTCAAGGGATAGGCAGGGCTGCTGAGATGGCGATTCCTTTTCCGGTAGCGTTCTTTCAACTGTTTTATCGCCATTGCATTGTCCGGCTGTTCCGAAAACTCGCTCGACACATTACGCAACCAGGCTCTCTGATCATTCAAGACATATTCGCGTGCCGTACTGCCCCACTGCTCGCGTGCCGTTTTAAAGGCGACATTCAATTTTTCGTCTAGTAAGGACAAGGAATGATCATTGCAGATTGCTTTTTCAGTTGGTGACTTTGCGAGCTTGCAATCAAAACTAGCTGACTGAGTTATCGGCGCAAACAACAAGACCAAAAAAAATATAAGTAATTGCCCGTTTTTCATGAAAACCTCTTTCTAATGTTATGCGAGTGCTTTTTTCTTGGCAGAAAGCGGCGAAAAACAAGCCGCCGTGCTTATAAACTCGGCGCTGTCACTCGCAGCATGCCAGCCGGGAATGCCACATAAAGGCAGAGTACGCAGTTCGCTATTGGCTCGCAAACTATTTCCGGCATGAATGGAATGACCAATGCGTTCAAGATACGTCGTCAAATCGCTTTTATCTTCCAGCACGATGCATTTCGCTACGAGCAGGGTTTCCGTTACAAGCGCGTGATCGAGCAGCGCATGGCCAAATACAGCGACCTGCGCCCGCCCTGTTCGCCAGGCATCGGCATGTTCGATAAACAGGCCATGCCAATCATGCTGCTTCCAGCATCCGAGCATTTCTTCAGGCATGGCAACAATGGCACCCGCCTCGTCGAATAAAGTCATCGCACATTGAGATGGGGTTCTGGTTTTCAAGCCATGCTTTTCAATATCGCCCCATTGCCGGGCATTCAACGCCGATTTGATCTGGGGATATTTCAACCACATCATGGCGTTGAATAAATCATGCCAGTTGTTTTCCCGTGTCGCGATCAAACCACGTTGAAAGATTCGCTGCTCGTAATGCATTCCATCGTTCAATAGCTCGGCTGTTTGTTTGGCAAACACGAGTGGCAGGCCGGTGTGGGCATGCTGCAAGGCCACGCCGGATTGGTTCAGCGATTCGACATCGGGCCATTGATCACCTTCAGCCCACGGCAGAAACTCTGCAACATCCCGAAACACCGGGTGTCTGAAAATGCTCTTGTTGACGTTTTCACGCAGCGGAGAAATAAAAACGCGTTTGTTTTTTTGTGGTGCTTTCATGTTTCGGTATCGTACCGGGATTTATCTAGGTTGTTGTCGGCCTGCGATCGTGGGCTTCCCCAACCGGCAGCCAGTAGCGACGCGGATCGGTGGCATCGACCAGGATCATCGGGACCGTCAGCTTATCCAGGCGCTCGGGTGGCAATCCAGGTTGCCAGTCACTATGGCAATCCTTGAAAGCCGTCAGCGACTCTTCGAAATAACGTGCCGTCAAACGCCACTGATGGATGATAACCGTTGTCTTCAACGTGATCACCGTCGTTTTTGCTTCGATGGCGTAGCGCGCGCCGCGCTCCCTGCGCCCTGATTTGATCAATCGCAATCGGAGACGACGATGTCGACTCACAAAAAACCAAACGCCAATCGCCATCAAAGCAAGCACTGCGCTGGCGGAACCGAACATCCATTTCAGAATGCCATCGGCGCGCGGGAACGAACTAATGTCACCAGTGATTCCACTTCGCCAATAAACATAAGGGACGCGCTGTCCCACCTGCGGCTCACCCCAAGCGTAATGATAGCCAGAAGTCTGCCTATCGCGATGCACAACACCATTTGCATCGATAAATTCGCAGATCATCAACTTTTCACCGCTCTGCGGGTCACGTTCCACGCCAACGATGGTGGCATCCACGCTTACCGTATTTTTCTGATTGTGCATCATCGGAAACGAGAAAAACGTCAGTCCAAAGAAGAACAATGCGAAGCCGGCTGCAAGCCAAAAGCCTATAGAACGAATACGAACCTGCCGTTTAATTTCGGCACGAAGCTCGCTGTCTTCGGGCAATGCCACCGTCACATCGGCCAGCACCACCTCAGTAGACATTTAGTCCACAAGCCCAAACAAATCGTGTTCGTCGCTGCCCATTATTCTGACATCGACAAACTGACCCACTTTCAATCCGGCTTCTTCGCCATTTTGGATTTGCACAAGTCCGTCAATTTCAGGTGCATCGGCAGTCGAGCGCCCGATCGCAAGTTCGCCGTCAATCGCATCAATCAATACCTTTTGAACTGTGCCAACTTTCCGTTCGAGTTTTTCGGTACTGATTTCAGCCTGTAATTCCATGAAGCGTTGCAGACGTTCCTGTTTTAGTTCTTCCGGCACTGCGCCCGGCAAATCATTCGCCTTGGCACCTTCGACCGGCGAATAGGCAAACGCACCAACACGATCAAGTTCGGCTTCGTCGATAAAATCGAGCAGCTCTTCAAATTCGGCATCTGTTTCGCCGGGGAACCCAACTATGAACGTGCTGCGCAAAGTAATATCCGGACACATCTTGCGCCAGGCCTGAATACGCTCGAGATTTTTTTCTGCGGCGGCCGGACGCTTCATCAATTTCAAAATACGTTGGCTGGCGTGCTGCAATGGAATATCGAGATACGGCAATACTTTGCCTTCTGCCATCAAGGGAATGATGTCGTCCACATGCGGATATGGATAAACATAATGCAGACGCGACCACACGCCGAGTTCAGATAAACCGCTGCACAAATCTTTCATGCGAGTCTGGTATTTCTTGTCACGCCAAACCGCTTCGGCATATTTGGTATCGACACCGTAAGCGCTCGTGTCTTGTGAAATTACCAGCAATTCCTTGACGCCGCCCATGACCAGCTTTTCCGCTTCGCGTAAAACTTCGTCAATCGGGCGCGAAACCAAATCACCGCGCATTGACGGAATAATGCAGAAACTGCAACGGTGATTGCAGCCTTCCGAAATTTTCAGATAGGCATAATGTTTGGGTGTTAATTTGATGCCTTGCGGCGGCACCAAATCCAGGTATGGATCGTGCTTCGGTGGCAATGCCGCATGTACAGCCGTCATCACGGTCACGTAATCCTGCGGCCCTGAAATAGATAGCACGCCAGGATGCGCTTCACGAATGAGATCAGCCCGTTTTCCCAAACAACCGGTCACAATCACTTTGCCGTTTTCAGCCATTGCCTCGCCTATGGCATCCAATGATTCGGCCACGGCTGAGTCAATAAAACCACAAGTGTTCACAATCACGATGTCGGCATCATTGTAAGTCGGCACGGTGTCGTAACCCTCGACTCGCAATTGTGTGATGATGCGCTCAGAATCGACTAAAGCCTTGGGGCAACCCAGACTAACAAAGCCGACTTTTGGTTGTGCAGTGGACATAAACGGTCGCCATATTGAACTCCGTGCAATTATACTGTGCATACGGGGCCCCCGACCTGACAATTTGTTTATTCATTCGCTTTTCCTGGGGAGTGTTTCATGGGGCATCAAGTCAGTATCAGCACATTGCACGGAACCATTGGTGGCTGGCGTGCTGATCCCGCTACGCCCGCGAAAGGTGCTGTGATCGTTGTTCAGGAAATTTTCGGACTGAACTCGCATATTCGCGCAACTGTTGAAAAATTCGCCGAGCATGGCTTCATCGCCATCGCCCCTGCACTTTTTGACCTGATTGAACACGACATAGAACTTGGCTATACCGAAGCCGATGTCGAACGCGGGCGTGAACTTCGCAACCAGCTTGGTGCAGATCGCGCCGTTGATTGCGTACGCGCCGCAATGGAAGAAGTCGAAGCGGAAGGTTTTGTCGGCGTGGTCGGCTATTGCTGGGGCGGCACCATCGCCTATCTCACCTGTGCACGTCTCGGGTTACCGGCGGTAAGTTATTACGGTGGTGGCACCGTCCCGTACCTGGATGAAAAACCCAGTAGCGCACTGATGCTCCACTTTGGCGAAAAAGACCCTCTTATTTCGGCAGAAGATGTTGCCGCACATCGTGAGGCACTTGCGGAAGCAAAGATTCATACCTGGCCGGCTGGCCATGGTTTCAATTGCGATCAACGTGCCGACTATAATGCGGCTGTTGCAGCTGACGCCATGGAACACACTTTGAAATTTTTTGAAGTGCATCTGGAATAAATACTGTCACGCTCAATGATAGTGATGAACTCCCAATTTATTCTTGATGCGCGTCTCGAAGCCGATTCCGTTTTTATTGCCGATGGCGAACTATCGCAATTCCGCCTGATGAATGATGTCCGTTATCCATGGCTAATTCTTGTTCCCAAAGTTGCCAATGCCAGCGAATGGATCGATCTGCCCGCACGGCAACAGCAATTATTGCTATCGGAAATCAATATCGCAGCGAAAATATTGCGAGAATATTTTCACTGCGAAAAAATAAATATCGGAGCACTCGGCAATATCGTTCGCCAATTGCATGTACACGTAATTGCGAGAACTACGTTGGATGAAGCATGGCCCGGTCCGGTTTGGGGACAGGGCAAAGCCCAGGCTTATTCGCCAAACGAATTGAAGATATTGACCGACAAATTACAGCGCACTTTGTCAGACAAACCGCAGGGGCGCTTGCTTGCTGCGCCAATGCAATAACGTAAGCCCGGGCGCAGCAAGCAAGC
>JBDTTC010000316.1:0-1743 GCA_039930825.1 Arenimonas sp. | reverse complement strand
TGTCGGGCAAGTCCACAGCCATGGTAAATTCATTGCACGGGCAGGGTATCAATGTTTTGGCTAACAATCTGAATATTGAAGCTATCGCTCCTGACGGTCTGATTGAAGCAGTATCACTGAAGTCGCCACATCCGTTTTTTTTGGCCGTGCAGTGGCATCCAGAATGGAAAGTCGGCGAAAATCCTTTTTACTTGAGTATGTTTCAGGCATTCGGTCAAGCTTGTCGTGACCGTGCCAACTATCGGAAATCTTTATGAGTCGCAAGAAAAACAGCGAAAAACCAATGAATGCCGAGCAGCAAGAAAGCTCGCTGAAACGATGGCTGAAAGAACGAAGAATTACCGAAGTGGAATGTCTGGTACCGGATATCACTGGCAATGCCCGCGGCAAAATTATTCCGGCGGCGAAATTCTCGCATGATTATGGAACGCGCTTGCCGGAAGGAATTTTCGTAACGACGGTAACCGGCGATTATCCTGATGCCTATTACGAATTGGTCGCACCATCGGATTCCGATATGTATCTACGACCCGATGCCGATACCGTACGTATGGTTCCGTGGGCAACGGATCCGACCGCGCAAGTCATTCATGATTGTTTTACCCGCGACGGCAAGCCGCATGAATTGGCACCGCGTAATGTATTGCGAAATATTCTTGCCTTGTATGAAGCCAAGGGCATGAAGCCGATTGTGGCACCGGAACTGGAATTCTTTCTGGTGCAAAAAAATACCGATCCGGATTTTCCATTGCAACCACCGGCGGGACGTTCGGGCCGGCCCGAAACAGCGAGGCAATCGTATTCGATCGACGCAGTCAATGAATTCGATCCGATTCTCGATTTAATGTACGACTATGCCGAAGAAATGGAGCTGGACGTAGACACGCTGATTCACGAATCTGGTGCGGCCCAGCTCGAAGTGAATTTCGTGCATTCGGATCCCATGTCACGTGCCGATCAAGTTTTTTTATTCAAGCGGACCATGCGCGAAGCCGCGTTGCGGCATGGTATCTACGCTACCTTCCTCGCTAAGCCGATGGAAAACGAGCCGGGCAGTGCGATGCATATCCACCAAAGCATGCTCGATGCTAAAACCGGCAAGAATCTGTTTGCCGGCAAAAAAGAAAATCAGCATAGTGAGCTGTTTAAAAATTATCTTGGCGGCTTGCAAAAATATGTGCCTATGGCGATGCCATTTTTTGCACCGAATGTTAATTCGTATCGACGTTTGGCGGTGGGCGATGTCGCACCCATCAATGTGCAATGGGGTTTCGACAATCGCACCTGCGGATTGCGGGTGCCGATGGATTCACTTGAAAATACTCGCGTTGAAAGCCGTTTCGCCGGGTCCGATGCCAATCCCTATCTCGCTATGGCAGCCACATTGGCCTGTGGCTATCTCGGCATCATCGAAAAATTGAAACCGACAGAACCATTGACCACCAGCGCACAAGACAAAGGCTATGAATTGCCGCGCAGCCTTGAAGAGTCGCTCAAATGGTTGCGCGGTTGTGAGCCACTGCAGAATTTGATGGGTGCGCGTTTCGTGAATGCCTATATCCATGTCAAAGAAAAGGAATACCAAACCTATTTCCGCGTAATCAGTTCGTGGGAGCGGGAGTTCCTGTTGTTGAATGTTTGATCTTTCATCAATAAAGAAAAAATTAGCACGATAAATAACCGGAGCCAGCGTGGAAAATTCGGACTTGCAAGCTTTACAGAAACTGGATGCCGCACACCATA
>JBDTTC010000315.1:0-2242 GCA_039930825.1 Arenimonas sp. | reverse complement strand
TTTCGAAAAAATTCGCCAATTGGGCTTACCGAAACCGAAAGTTATCACGCAAAAGCTTTAGAATTGCAGTATTGAAATCAACTGTATTTGCTGGAGTATTTATGCGTCTGCCACACCTGTTTTTAGCGGCCATTTGCACCGCCACTGTCGGCCTCGCCATCGCGCAAACCCCGGCACCTAGTCCTGCAAGTCCAACAGTAACAGCCGCACCTATGCCGCCGCCCCCTGCACCCCAGGGAGCTAAAGCTTGGTTGTTGATGGATTCGGCAACCGGCCAAATCCTAGCAGGTGAGAATATCGACGCACCGGTTGAACCGGCCAGTATTACCAAAGTGATGACAAGCTATGTCGTCGCCTCTGAAATCAAGAACGGAAAAATCAAGGACACCGACATGGTGACCATTTCCGAAAACGCCTGGCGTGGCGGTGGTGGTAGCACTGATGGCTCAACCAGCTTTCTGCCGCTTAATGGTCAAATTAAATTAGCCGAACTCGAAAAGGGCATGGTCATTCAATCGGGTAACGATGCTGCAATTGCCTTGGCTGAACACACGGCAGGTAGTGAAGCGGCATTTGTTTCATTAATGAACAGCTATGCCCAGCGCATCGGCATGAAACATACGCATTTCATGAACCCGCATGGATTAAGTGCCGAAGGCCATGTTTCAACGGCACGCGATTTAGCATTGATGGGTCGCGCAATGATTCGCGAGTTTCCGAACGCCTATGCCTACAACAAAATGAAAGAACTCACCGTCAACGGCATCACTCAGCACAACCGCAACGGCCTGTTGTGGAAAGATCCTAGCGTTGACGGCATCAAGACCGGTCATACGTCAACAGCCGGTTTTTGCTTATTGGCTTCAGCGCAACGTGACAACCAACGTTTGATTTCAGTCGTAATGGGCATTGAAAGCAAATCGCAGGCAGAAGGCTTTCGTCTTCGCGAAATGGGTAACCTGAATTTGCTTAATTGGGGATTCCGTTTCTTTGAATCACACACGCTTTATGCCGCCGGCGCAAAAATTGCCGAGCCTAAAGTCTGGAAAGGCCAGGCAGATATGGTCAAACTTGGCGTTGCTGAAGACATGCAAATCAATGTGCCACGTGGTCGTTACCAGGAACTGAAACCGAGCATGGACTTGCCGAAGTTCGTTGTAGCACCGCTCAAGAAAGGCCAGAAAGTCGGCACCGTTCGCGTTAGCCTTGATGGCAAAGTGATTGCAGAACGTCCCTTGGTTGCGATGAATGATGTCGAAGAGGCAGGCTTCTTTGGCCGCTTATGGGATGAATTCTGGATGTGGTGGGAGTCCTGATCCGCTCCGGTTTCTACCAGAGTCTGTCAACGGATAATTATTGATGAAACGTCAGATCGCTCACTACCAATTAGTTTCTGAACTTGGTCGTGGCGGCATGGGCGTAGTCTACAAAGCTTACGAGCCTACGCTCGAGCGTTATGTTGCGATCAAAGAATTGTCTTCCTCTTTGTCGCATGATCCAGATTTGGTACAACGCTTCGTACGTGAAGCGCGTGCCATGGCGGCATTGAATGATCCGCATATCATTCAAATTCACTTCATCGGGCAGAATGGCGAACAACCTTATTTCGCCATGGAGTTTGTCGATGGTGAAAGTCTTTCATCATTGCTGGAGCGCGAAGGTCCGTTAAAAACCGACGATGCACTGAAGATTTGCCAACAAGCGGCTCGTGGTCTAGCCAGTGCACATTCGCAGGGCGTCATTCACCGCGATATCAAGCCAAGCAACCTGATGTTGAATAAGCGCGATCAACTGAAGATTGCCGATTTCGGGATTGCATTCACTCAAAAAGATTTTTCGAAAAAGCTCACGGCGACCGGTGATGTTGTCGGTACGCCAGGATATTTATCGCCTGAAGTCTGCCTGGGCAATCCTGTTGATGCGCGTTCTGATTTATTTGCGCTGGGAATTGTTTTGTATGAAATGTTGAGCGGGCAAATTCCGTTCAACGACCCTAGCCCGCTGAAGTTAATGCTGAGCGTGGTGGAATCTGAAGTTCCAGACATACGCAAACTTAATCAATCCATCGATCCGGAAACTGTCGAGATTTTAAACAAGCTGTTGGCGAAGAGTCCTGACGATCGCTTTCAATCTGCGGATTTGTTATTGCAATCAATCGCGAAGCACCCCGCCATAACCAATCCGTCTTTATCCGTGCATGCCCGCCTCCCTTCAGGTGCTGCCAGCACCATGCTCGCTACAC
>JBDTTC010000314.1:0-3156 GCA_039930825.1 Arenimonas sp. | reverse complement strand
CCTTAAACACGCCTCCATCGATAAGAAGGTCATTGACCGACTCAAGATTCAGCGCATGGCGAATCGGGCAATATTCGGTAGTGATACCGGCGCCGCCGAGAATGTCGCGAGCTTCGCGGGCGATGTCCAAGGCCATGCGGACGTTATTCCACTTCGCCAAGCTGACTTGCGTGGGCTGCATATTGCCGGCATCTTTCAAGCGACCCAGCTGCAGGCTCAACAATTGCGCCAAGGTAATGCGACGCGCCATGTCGGCAAGTTTCAATTGAATGGCTTGATTGGCACCCAATGGGCGGCCAAAAAGAATACGGGTTTTGCAGTATTCGGTGACTTCGGTCAGGCAAGCCTGCGCGGCACCAATCGGGCCCCAGGTAATACCGTAACGCGCTTGCGTTAGGCAGCCTAACGGACCTTTGAGGCCTTTCACGTTGGGCAGGCGATTTGCTTCCGGTACACGCACGTTGTCGAAGAACAGCGCCGATGTCACCGAGGCACGCAAACTCATTTTCTTGTGAATTTCCTGAGCCGCAAAACCTTTCATATCTTTTTCGACAATAAAGCCTTGAATGCCTTCATCGGTCATCGCCCAGACAATCGCGATATGTGCGAGGTTGCCATTGGTGATCCACATTTTGGCGCCATTGAGAATCCAATCGTCACCGTCTTTCTTCGCGGTGGTTTTCATATTCATCGGATCGGAACCGCCGTGGGGTTCGGTCAGGCCGAAGCATCCAATAATTTCGCCCTTGGCCATGCCAGGCAAATATTTCATGCGTTGATCTTCGGTGCCGTAGGCGTAAATCGGATACATGCACAGCGAGCTTTGTACCGATACGAAACTGCGAATGCCGGAATCACCACGTTCCAGTTCCTGGCAGATCAGGCCATAGCTGACCGAATTCAGACCGGCGCAACCGTATTTTTCCGGCAGCGAGGAACCCAGCAAACCCATCGAAGCAATTTCAGGCACCAATTCTTTCGGGAAGCGACCTTCACTGAAGGCATCGCCGATAATCGGAATGATTTTTTCATCGGTAAAACGCGCCACGGCGTCTTGAATCATGCGTTCCTCTTCGGACAGCAGGGAACGGATATCGTATAAATCGGTCGGATTAAGAGCCATGAGTCGAGCCTAACGTGAAAAGTCCGCTATTTTAACGGTTTATATCTGCCAGCGGCACCCCCAAATTAGATGTATTGCTACTGAATTGACGTCATTTTCATATGCAATTCCGGAATTACGCGTGTTATACAACAGATTGATTTTCAGGAGTATTTCAATGTCCAACCCCCTGCTAGGCCCGATTCTCGGTTATGCCTCACGTTTGCGCTTTCCGACGCTGTTTTTAGTCATTGCCATGTTATTCGTATTCGATTTAGTAATTCCGGATTTCATTCCGTTTCTGGATGAGATTCTGCTGGGCCTTGGCACAGTTTTGCTGGCTTCCTGGAAAAATCGGAAAACACCCATAGAAAAACCAAATGACAAGCCGCCGATCGAAGGCGAATTCAAGAAAGACTGATGAAGCGCTTTGAACTATTCGACAGCCATAGCCATCTTGATGCACCGGAATTCGAGCATGATCGCAGCGCGGTGGTTTCACGCGCCCAGGCCGAAGGTGTAAATCAGCAATTGCTACCTGCTGTTGAATTTGCCAGTTGGAGCAATCTTAAAGATGTTTGTGATCAATATGCCGGACTTTATCCGGCTTACGGCTTGCATCCGATGTATCTTGCTTCGCATCGCCCGGAGCATATTCCGGCCTTGCGTGCGTGGATAGAAAAAGAAAAGCCCAATGCCGTTGGTGAATGCGGGCTCGATTTTTTTGTTGAAGGACTCGATGCTGAGCAGCAACGGTTTTATTTTATCGAGCAATTGAAGCTCGCCAGGGAGTTTGACCTTCCCTTGGTGGTGCATGCTCGTCAAGCCGTTGAGGAAGTGATCGCCAGCATCAAGAAAATCGGCGGACTGAAAGGCGTAATTCATAGTTATTCCGGCAGTGAAGAGCAAGCCCGCCAACTTTTTAATCTGGGTTTTTCATTAGGTATTGGTGGTCCAATAACCTATGATCGTGCGAAGCGTTTGCGCCGCTTGGTAACTTCGATGCCGATTGAATTTCTTTTGCTGGAAACCGATTCACCCGATCAGCCGAACGCAGATTATCGAGGCCAACGTAACGAGCCAGCGCGCCTGCTTGATGTCTTGAAGATAGTGGCTGAGCTTCGAAACCAAGCAGAAGATGAGATTGCAAAAGCTACGACTGCAAATGCAGAAGCGATGTTTCTCAAATAAATACAAACACCAGTGGGAGCTGCTTTAGCAGCGATTTAATGTTTCAAAGCTTCGCAATCTGGCAGTTCAATCGCTAATAAAGTAGCTTCCACGACATCATGTGGCGTTCAGTCTTTAATCGGCGTAACCGTCGCACCTGGTGCGACATCACCAACAACATCGGCGCCTTTCGGTGGCGTAAAAGTAAAATCAGTCACGGCAAATTTCGGATTGCGTTGCCATTGGGTAAAACTGATCACCGTCTTTTGGCCCAGTGCGTCGTAGAGTTCCATGCGTGCTAGACCTTGTGCCGTAAAACCCAGCATTGCTTTTTCAAACGGGGCTTCGTCTGGTTTTTTTGGCACGAGCAAAAGCCATTCCAGTCCATTCGATGTTGCAGCTTCTGTTACTTTGAATTGACGGTCCATTTCCGTACTGTCAATCAATACTGCCAAAGGGCTGTTGGATTCTTCTGCACTTTGATTGCGAACAGTTACTTGTTCCAGGTCAGGATCGTAAATCCAGATGTGACTGCCGTCCGCAACTATTGTTTGCGGATAGGGCTTGAGTGTTTGCCAGCGAAATTGGCGCGGTGCTTTCAATTTAAGAAGGCCGGTTGATTTATCCGTCACCTTGCCTGTCGGGTTGTAAACCGTTTGTTCGAATGGACTGCTTAATCCCTGTAAGTTTTTGGTGAACGTCAACATTTGCTGACGAGCACCCGCGTGGGCAGCGTTCGTAACTAAAAGCAAAAGAATGAAGAAACTACGGAGAATGGTTTGCATAGGTAATAGCTAAAGCTAAAGAATTTTAGGGAGTGTGCAAGAGTCAGGATGAATGTAGAACCAATATGCAATACCGAAGGAGCGCCTTTAGGCGCGACC
>JBDTTC010000313.1:0-1904 GCA_039930825.1 Arenimonas sp. | reverse complement strand
CAGCAATCGCAGTGGCGCGAACACGTATCCAGCTGAAATCACGCGATAGTTCGGCTGCTGCAAACCCGGCCTGAATGCGGGTGGCTTGTTGCGCGAGTGGATGGTAATCATCACGACCGAGTGCCGCATAAAATGAAGTCGTAAGATTCCAGCGACCGAAATGGCCATCGCCACTGGCACCAAGATAGGTCACGCGATAATCATGGCCGCGGGTATCGCCGAGGACGGCAGGGCGCTCGAGAAAACCGTTATTGTTGTAATAGGTTTCGTTGCCTTCGCGATTGATGTTGTGCATCAGGCTCAATTGCAGCGTGTGGCCGGGCACCGGAAAGTCCTGGCGGAACACGTTGAACATCAATGTGTCGTCGCGTCGCAGCGCTTGGCTAATATCATTCAGCCCGCTATTGGTATCTTTTTCGATTCGGCGAAACCAGGCGGCATTGTATTGCCAGCGATTATTGTCGCGGGTACCAAACAGACGGACGCCGAGCGCATTGTCCTGAAAAATAAAGCCGCGAAAATCGGAAATAAAAGGCTGGATGCCAATTCGCAAACTGTCGAAATCGTAGTTGTCCGACACATTACGCAAATGTTTATCGACGAATAATTCCTGAATGGCAATATGGCTGTCGTTACGAATCTTTCCGCGACGCGGATCAATATTCGTAGCCCGTACTTCCTCGACCCGGGTTCTATTTGCATTGAGCGCGGCGACCAGACGAAATTCATATTCCGGCGGTTTGAACGTAGTATCGCCTTTGATAATGGCGGCAGAAAAAATCAGGTTTTGATTGATGGTGGATTGCCGGCCTTGGCCGAAAATATCCAGTGCATCCGGGCCACTACTGGATTGCGCACCCACTGCCGTCGGTAATTGGCGCGCCTCGATCAGCGAGTCGGAAATTGCGCCAAGATTCAGGAACCAGTCCTCACCCCATTTCTTGAATGGCTCGTAAGGTTTGTCGCCCTTGTAAACGTTTTGATTGTAGGGGTCCCAGTTGTTCTGCTTGATACCCAAGCCTTCCATGATTCGCCAGCGATCCGGCACCGGAATGCTTTCGCGCAGTACTTCGGCCATCGGTGCTGCCACTTTTGTTGGATCGATGGCAGGCAGCTCGTACTTTAAGGGTTTTCCCTGCGGACGCTGCAATTTTATCTCTTCATTATTTTTTTCTTCGGACAGATCGCCATCGGACGAAGTTACCTGCGTATCTTCCTGGCCAAACGCGTACGAAGCATTAAGCCCAGCAAGCAATGCCGTTACCAGTAACAAACGTTGACAGGAAATGTGCGTCATCATCAAAGTCCCGCACATACGTTTTGCGCCGAAGAATTATTGAACGGTGCTTGTGGGCATTGCACGTAACGCAGCCGGGTGCCGGTACCGTTTGGCACGAGAGTATCGGCGCGAATATTCGCCGGTGCATGGGCAATGCCGGTGCCGAGAATTTGCCCGGCATTCGCCAGACCAAGGAATGCGACCATATCGTCTTGATCGACACCGTCACCGGAAACGCCAATTGCGCCGACCAATTGATTGCCGCGATAGATCGGAAACGAGCCCGGAAATATTTGCATGCCATTACGTAATTTATTCAAACCGGTACAGCCGACAATCGGTGAGCCGACTGCGGAAGCAATCAGATTGTTGTAACTCAAATCAAGCTGCAATCCCAGGTTGAAAGGGCTCCAGCCAGTTATCGGTTTTGATAAAGGACCGGCAGGAGCGCCGGCGATACCGTCGGGGAAATAGGGGCGTGTAATATTGCCAATCGCGCGATTGCTGTACGCAATGCCGTTGCTGAGGCTGGCTGGATTATTCAGGAAGCTTTGCAACTTGCTGACGTAGGCCGATATGGAAGAACTGCTGGCCGGCACCAGATAATTGGCCGGAGGCAATGAAT
>JBDTTC010000312.1:0-5073 GCA_039930825.1 Arenimonas sp. | reverse complement strand
CTGCTCACTGCTCACTGCTCACTGCTCACTGCTCACTGCTCACTGCTCACTGCTCGTTTCTTTGGCCAACAAAAAGCCGCCCGAAGGCGGCTTTTTCTTTAAGCAAAGATGACTTAGAAATCTACGTTTACGCCAATGTTGAAGCTGTTGTTGTCTTGATTGTCATCACTCAAACGGCCGTGATAGCCCAAGAAGCCATCAACTTTGTCGGTAAATGCAACATCAACGCTCAAATCGGCTTCAATCCAGTTGTCGGAAGGCGTGTAGCCAGGAATGGTGAATTGGCCATTCATCGAATTGGAACCGGCCGTTACGTTGATTGGATCGTTTTCATTTTCCTTCGCATAGGCAACTCGCAGGCTTGGACGAATTGCATGGTCGCCGCCGAAATTTCCTTGCAACTGGTAACCAATGCGGCCGATTAATGAATCACGATCAAAGTCTTCGAAGCGCATCGAAGTGGACGAGCCGCCTTCTTCAGCAAAGCCGCCTACACCGATACGCTGCCAAGCGGCACTCACAAAAGGTCCGTGCCGCAAGCTATCGCCGAACAAGATGCCGGCATTGAGTTCAAAGGCCTTGTGCGAAACGCTGGAGCTGCCTTTTTCCACACGTAAGACTGGACCAATTTGAACTTCGCGGTTGAAGTCGATATTGCTGTTGCCGAGGGACAATACGCCATTGACATAGCCCTTGCCGAAATGGGCGGTAGCAAAGAGCGAACCGAGGATTTCCTGGCCGTCAACATCACCTTTGTCGAAATCGCCGTTCGAACCGCCGAAGCTGGCGGCTGCACCCAAGCTGAGGCCTTCGCTGTAACGATATTCAAAACCACCGCTAAAGGTATTGCTATTAACGTGCAGAGCCGGCGAATTAACGCTGGCATCATAATCTTGGTTGCCAAACTGGGCTTGGAAGAAACCACGTGCAGAGCCGACTTCGACTTCACTGACTTTATTGTTCAGCAAGGCCTGACTAAGGGCGCTGCTATGGTCCTGATAAACCTGCATTGGCAGCTCGCCGGCAACCGAAATTTGCCCTGGAGCGGCAATCGTTGCTACGACAACTTGAGCCAGATAGGCATGAGCTTGACCAGTCGGATGCACGCCGTCTGCGAAAAGATACGTGTCGTTTGCATTGGGTGTTGCGTAGTTGGCAGGTCCGCACAAAACGGATGAGGAGATTGGAAGGCCGCCGGACAGGCAGGCCACACCAGTGACATTGGTAAAACCGTAGTCGGCAAAATTGGCACGAATTTCCGATACCAGGCCAAACACGTTGATTGGAATAATGCCGTCACTCAGACCGGCCAAACCGGCGTTCAGGGTTTCGTTATAGACGATGCTTAGGGCCGCGAGATTTGCAGACAAGCCGCCGGTCGCAGGGTAAAGCGTCGGGTTGCTGAACTGGGGTGTCGAGCCGATGTTGGGCAGATTAAGCACCACAATGTAGTTAGCGCCGGCGTTTTGCAGTGCCGCAATATTAGTGACGGTATTGATTGCTGCAGAGCCGGTGACAGTCTGAGCCGTAGCCGGATTGCCCAGAGCGGTGAAAATATCATTCGCACCAGCCCACACGGTATAGAGCGCATTAGGATCGGCCGCGCCGGAATGTGCGGTCAAGTAGCCGCCAAGTTGCGTGGTCAATGAAAGCGAGCTTGGGGCATTAACGCAGGTAAAGGGCGTTGCGCCGCCGACATTTGCCCGGGAACACGCGCCGCCGTAAGCGAAATTACTCCCGCCCAATAATGACGGTGTTTGGTTATAGCCATATTCGTTCGCAACCAGTTCAACCCAGACCGGGTCCGGGTTGGTGGTGAAGCTGTTGCTGGTGAGTGCGCCACCGGAAATACTGATACCGATGTTGCCCGCATCGGACAAACTGTCACCGAAGGTAATAACACCGGAGAATTCTTGGGCTTGGGCAGCCTGAGCGCTGAGCGCCAGGGCGCAAGCGGCGGCGAGATGGGAAATACGGGGCATGATGAACTCCTGAGCATTAACAAAAAAATTAGAGCGCCACTTTACGGTTCCGATTCACTTAAATGAATCCCTCCCCCGTGTCCGTTTCGGCCCACCTCCGAGGTGAGCCTCGGTTAGAGCCTTAACTTTAAATGAACTTTCATCGCCATACCACTGCGTAGGTGGCATTTTTGCGATTTATTTGCAGAACAGAGTCATTTCTTTGCTAATACGGCGGTAAAA
Organism: Arenimonas sp.; assembly: GCA_039930825.1. GTDB lineage: Bacteria > Pseudomonadota > Gammaproteobacteria > Xanthomonadales > Xanthomonadaceae > Arenimonas. The sequence continues at coordinate 2,869 of JBDTTC010000312.1, read as the reverse complement.
CCAGGCAAAGTAGCTCAAGCGACACGGCGGCGTTTGCTCAAGGTCACCAACAAAAGCGAAATTGCTGCCGGTGTCATGCCAGGAATGCGCTGGGCTTGGCCGACTGTTTCCGGTCGAACTTTCATCAATTTGGATTCCAGCTCGTTACCTAAACCCGAAATTGTCTGATATTCGAAATCGGCGGGAATTTCGGTGTCTTCATGTCGGCGCTGGCGCTCGATATCTTCCCGTTGGCGATCCAGATAACCGGAATATTTGACCGTTATTTCAATTTGCTCGGCCACTTTCTGATCGGCAACACCCGGACCCAAATCCGGAACTGACATTAGACTGGCATAGGTAATTTCCGGACGCTTGATCAGATCAAGCACATTACATTCCCGGGTAATTGGAACATTCAGCTGAGCTTGGACTGCTGCACCGAGAGCGTTGCCGGGTGTAGCCCAAAGCTTATTCAAGCGTTCGGTTTCGGTTTTTACAGCCTCGGCCTTGCGTGAAAACGCCGACCAACGCTGCTCATCGACGATACCCATTTGATAGCCAATTTCGGTCAGACGGGTATCGGCATTGTCTTCACGAAGTTGCAAACGATATTCCGCGCGCGAAGTAAACATGCGATACGGTTCGGTAGTGCCGTGGGTAATCAAATCGTCAATCAAAACGCCGATATAGGCTTCGTCGCGACGCGGTGTCCAGGCGGGTTTGTCCTGCGTTAGTCGAGCCGCGTTCAAACCGGCTATCAGGCCTTGTGCGCCTGCTTCTTCGTAGCCTGTGGTGCCATTGATTTGTCCTGCAAAGAATAATCCTGCAATGCCTTTTGTTTCCAGCGATGCTTTCAATCCGCGAGGGTCGAAATAATCATATTCGATCGCATAACCCGGGCGCGTAATATGCGCGTTTTCGAAACCTTTTATTGAACGCACCAACTCAAATTGCACATCAAACGGCAACGATGTCGAAATGCCGTTCGGATAAATTTCAAACGTATCCAGGCCTTCCGGTTCTATAAAAATCTGGTGCGAGTTTTTATCGGCAAAGCGAACGACTTTGTCTTCGATACTCGGGCAATAACGTGGACCAACACCTTCAATCACGCCGGAATACATCGGCGAGCGGTCAAGGCCGCCACGAATAATGTCATGCGTCTGTTCGGAGGTGTGAGTGATCCAGCAGGAAATCTGGCGCGGGTGTTCACTCTTATTGCCGATGAAACTCATGGTCGGAATCGGCGTATCACCGGGTTGTTCTTCCAACCCTTCAAAATTGATCGAACGAACATCGATGCGTGGAGGTGTGCCGGTTTTCAGGCGATCAACGACAAACGGACCATCGCGCAATTTTTCGGCAAGCGTCATTGCCGGTGGGTCACCAGCGCGACCCCCGGCATAATTGGTCAGGCCGATATGGATCTTTCCAGCCAGAAAAGTACCCGCAGTAAGCACGGCGGCCTTGGTGTTGAAACGCAAACCACTTTGCGTCATTACAGCCGCCACGTGGCCATTTTCAAAAACGATGTCATCAACGGGTGCTTGAAACAGCGTCAGGTTTTCCTGGGTTTCGACAATATGGCGAATCGCGGATTTATACAGTTGGCGATCAGCCTGCGCACGCGTTGCCCTGACAGCCGGGCCTTTGCTGGCATTCAGGGTGCGCCACTGGATACCGGCACGGTCGGTAGCGCGTGCCATCGCACCGCCGAGTGCATCGATTTCTTTTACTAAATGGCCTTTTCCGATGCCACCAATGGCCGGATTACAACTCATCTGGCCGACCGTTTCTATGCTGTGTGTGAGCAGCAAAGTGCGGGCACCCGCGCGCGCTGAAGCCAAAGCAGCTTCGGTACCGGCATGGCCGCCGCCAATCACAATCACATCGTAATTAAAGAAATCGTTTTTCATGTTTCATTTTATTTGCTGAAGATGGCTAAACACATTGAAGAGCGCGTCTTACATTACAGCTCAATAGTTAGGGGTGCATTTTACGTCAGAGAGGAGAGAATGCCGCGATACAAGTTGTAACAAGTATAAGGCGCTTTCTGGCACGCTTCCTGCATCTTGGCATTTGCACCCTAGGTGGCTGCATTCGACTGAACAGGGGCGAAGCAGATACACCAGGGGGATGCTGGCTGGGAGCTCCGGGGGGAGCTCCCGGCTTTTTTTTGTCTAAATAAATGCTGGCACTCGGGCCGATTCTTTTAGGAACAGGGGGGATCCGGGGGAATCAACGCCGAGCGCCAGACAAGCTAAAAATCAAGTTTAGGTCAAAAAGCGACGCATAGTGTCAATAACGCCGCATTAACATACCTGCGTCACACGGTATTAAAGCTCCTAATCATCACTGCTTTCTTTGCGAATCTCACGAATGACACGCTCGCTACGCTGCGGCCGTTCGACACGCTCGCGGGATTGCTCCGCTCGCTGGCTCGAACGTTCCTGACGGCTAACTCTTCCGGTTCGCTCGGCTGGAGTGGAATCTGTACTTGCAGTAGGTAGCTCCTGACGATCCGGCCCAGAATTAATTGCTCGCGGGTAGGGCTGCAGCCTTGGATTTGGTCGGCTGTGCTTTTCTACTGGTTGATTGTTTTGATCCACTAAGGCTTCGCCATCGCCTTCATTGACGATATAAGCGGGGGTGGAAAAGCTGAAGCCCACGTCATCGTCCAAGATGGTCAGCGGAACCGTGTTGGTTACCACAATGGCCGCCCCGCCCGACGGGTTGGACAGGGTGAGGATCACCGTTTCGCTGTTCTCGGGGATCGTGTCGTCAAGAATTCTGACCGAGAAGCTCTTGCTGAGTTCACCGTCGCCGAAGACCAACGTTCCATTGGTCGGAGTGTAGTCCGCGCCCGGCGATGCCGTGCCGCCAGTCG
>JBDTTC010000311.1:0-6319 GCA_039930825.1 Arenimonas sp. | reverse complement strand
AAGATTGCCAATCATCAACGCGGCCAATGAAATCGGCATGCGAGATCTTTCCGTTTGCCGACCTTGCAATGGTTTCCCGGGCGATCTGCTCCGTCGAGGCCAGTGCAAGCGTACTTAACAAATATGGATTAGCCATTGTCGGCATCCGCTTTATGTTTTGGCCGGACAAGCCACTCGCCTGCAAACAATATGCCCATCAGACAATACGAAATCAGCCCGTTATATAAAGCCCATATCTTGTCCGAAGCATATAGTGCGGTAAAAAATGCGATACCTCCATTGACCAGAAAAAAAAAGCACCAGACTACGGTGACTTTTTTCGTATAGGCAATGGCCTGCACGGGTAGATTTGGATCCTGCAATCTTGCCAGTCGCTCTATCACCGATGGCGGGTGCCACAGGCTGATGGCAAAAACACTCAGCAAGGTTGCACTGACGATCACCGGATAAAGTTTTAGCGGAGTAGCGTGGTTCAAATACACACTTAGCAAGGCCAGCACCAAAGCGGCTCCGGCAGCGTAGCGCCAGAATTTTTCCGGCGATGCGAGAGCACGCATCACTGCCACTGAAAGTAGAATCAGGGCAATCCAGCGCGGCTCGATTTTGCCGAGACTGAAATAAATCGCAAGCGGATAAAGAATTGTCACCAGCCCGATCAGGGCGTTGCGTATCGACACGTTCAGGTGCCGGTTTTGATTTCGTTCTCGGAATGCATCATGTCATGCACTACGTCAACCACGTCCTGCACGGTACGCACGGCCTTGAATGCCTCGGGCTTCAAGCTGCTGCCGAGCAACGGCTTCAATTGGACGATCAGATCAACGGCATCAATGCTGTCGATATCCAGATCTTCACCGAGCCTGGAATCGAGCGAAATTTTTTCGGGCTCGATTGCAAAGGTGTTCTGCATGATACCGACGATATGTAAATATAATTCTTGTTTATTCATGGCACGAATCTTTATAGGCGAGGCATTACTGTTTACGTTGTTCCGCAATAAATGCGGAAAGCGTTTTTACACTTGCAAAATGTTTGCGGGTTTCATCGGAATCGGCCGCCAGGGTGATGCCATAGCGTTTCTGCAAAGCCAGACCCAATTCAAGTGCGTCGATCGAATCGAGGCCCAAGCCTTCGTTGAATAAAGGTGCGTTAGTATCGATATCATCCGTCGTGATGTCTTCAAGTGACATCGTGGTAATAATCAAGTCCTTTATTTCAAGTTCTAGCGCCTGCACGATTTAGCTCCGTGGTAAAAAATTGGGTCAAATATTCGGTTAGTTTTCGCGCTGCCAACGCCTCGGTATCGACACAGAAACCGTCCACCGAAATATCTGGCAGAACTTCAATACTGACGTGAAAGCGACGTGAAGGGATATTGTACCATCCCAGTCCTTTGGAAAGCGTCGGCGGACTGCACTTTATCAATACCGGAGTAATATTCAGGCGGCCCCGAATTGCAATGTTTGCCGCCCCCCTCTGGAATGGCAGCAGATGGTCGGGCTTGCTCCGGCTTCCCTCCGGGAAAATGACCAGATTCTTGCCCGATTTCACGGATTCAATGCACTCATTGATTAATTCAGCGCCATTGTTATTGCTTATGTAGCCGGTGGCCCCCACTGCTCCACGGGTTGCAATATTTCTGGCCAAGCCTGAGCGCACCACACAATCGGCATTTCTGAGTAGTGAAATCAGAAAAACAATGTCAATCAGGGTGGGATGGTTTGCAAGAATTAACAGGCCGGAGCGCTGCAAACTTTCCAAGCCATGAATTTCGTAAGTCAGGATACCGACACGGTGCATATACCCGATAAAAAGCGCAAATGTCTTGTGCACCACCAATCTGGCCTTTTGACCTCGTTTTTCCTTGTCACGAACAAATAAATGCAGTGCCGGAAACACCAAAAGCCAAAGCACAGCCCCGCCAATGCCAAACAATGTAAAAGCACTACCTGTTGCGAGGCGCCTCCAGTGATAACTGACTCGTCTAAGCATGGCGCTGCCACTGCCAGTTTCGTTGACCGTCGCTAAAATCCAGGCTTTGCTCACTGGAAAGTACGAAACGCATCACTTCAAGCCCATGTGGCAAGCCTGATTTGTTTTCGGCTTCGCCTTCACCAACTTTCACCGTATTCAATGAAAATGACGGTTCCTCCACCCCTGCTTTCCCGAGCCGCCACGCCCACGCATATTCCGCGGTATTTTCGTCCTGGAACTTCTGATAAGAACCCGGTAATAGGCCGTCATACATCACAACCATCACCTCTTCGGCACCATCGTGCAACAAACCGATGGCTTCGATAACTGCAGCTTCGGCCGTCGATTTTCCAGCTGCAACCGCGAGATAATTTTGCTTCAGCTGTCTGGCGATGGAGTATTGGGCAACGATGGCATTGTGGATGGAAAGACCGAAGTTGGTTGGCGAAAGCGCTTCTTTTCGTGCCAATACTTCCAGCATTTCATAGGTACGTTGGATGTCGCCATGGCGACTGGCGAAAACCAATGGAATATCGGCAGTCTCAGCAGTTTGACACCAGTACGCTACCTGCAAAGCTATTCGACCTACCCGTTCCAGCCGCCTGCGTTGCATCGCCGGCATTTCCGACAAAGCCGGAATATCGTCACCGGCCGGAAGAGATGGATCGTGCGACCAGTTTTTCCAAGCCACTTGATCGTGCAGGCCAGGAGCATAGGCAGCCCAGTCTTCAATGGTGAAACGTAAACTCATGCTTTAAATCCGATTCGGCACACGCCATCTTATTTTATTTAGGCAATAAAAAACCCAGCTTTCGCTGGGCTTTTATCGAATCGCCACTGATTTAGTGGCGTCCCCACGGGGATTCGAACCCCGGTCGCATCCGTGAAAGGGATGTGTCCTAGGCCTCTAGACGATGGGGACACGTAAAACTTTTTTGCAACTACACCTGGTGGAGCTAAACGGAGTCGAACCGTTGACCCCTTGCATGCCATGCAAGTGCTCTACCAGCTGAGCTATAGCCCCATAAATGGAGAAGCGGAATTGTAATGATCGCTCATCACCGCGTCAAGCATTTGCCTGCAATAAATTTTCCGACACCGGCAATAAGGTATGTGGTGCATGGCCCTGAATATCCAGATAATCAAGCCATTTGTTGAGAAAACTATTCATACGCAAGCGGTGACCGACCATCACTTTGGTTGACGGACGCAATCCCAACACGTCCTGCCATTGGCGACCGACATAACAATGCGTCACTTCACATTGCTGGGTATCACGATAAACCCGGATGAATGCCGATGGATCCGGTTGGCCGGAGACTGGATCCAGCAAGTTGTAGCTCAGCTTAAGCTCCAGCGTGTAGGCATGGACTTCGATCACGTCGAGCATCAACAACAATCCATCATGGCCGCGTGATTGGTAGCTACCCGCCTTTAGTGCAGCCGTATCAAAAAGATTTTCAGCGCGTTCGTAATTCTCGCCATAAAGTCCCATCAACCAACTCAGTCGGCTAATTCGTGGCAAGGCTGCTGGACGATTAAATCGGGACATGCTGCGATGCTAGCACTGCTGGACAAAAACATCTGCCCAGTTCTCGACAATGCAATTAGCCGCGATTAATACATGTGTTTCTCGATGCCGAACTGCGCCAGTATTTTGCTGGCAATCTCTTCAATCGAAGTGTGTGTGGTACTGAGATGCGGCACTTGCTGATTTTTGAACAGGGCTTCGGCAATGGCAACTTCTTTCTTGCATTGCTCCAGCGTAGCGTAACGCGAGTTCGGCTTGCGCTCGGTACGAACATGCTGAAGGCGAACCGGATCTATCGTCAGTCCGAATAGTTTGCGGCGATGCACTTGCAATCGTTTCGGCATTTCATCGTTTTCCAGATCTTCCTCGGTCAAGGGATAATTCGCCGCTTTCACACCGTAATGCAAAGCCAGATAAAGGCAGGTTGGCGTTTTACCCGAGCGGGAAACACCCACTAGAATCAAATCGGCTTCGCCGTAATCCAGATCAATGCCATCATCATGCGTTAGCGCGTAGTTAGTGGCATTAATACGTGCTTCATAGGCAGCAAAATCCACCATGCCGTGCGCTTGGCCGACACGTGGCTGATGAAGAGTTCCGAGTTCCTGCTCTAAAGGCGCAATAAATGGTGCGAATACGTCCATCATGAATGCACCACTTTCCGCCAGAATCGCTGTTAATTGGCTGTCCACCACGGTATTTACTACGATAGGTTTCTTCTTAACCGCAATACCCGCTGCTTGAATTTGCGCAACTGCTTCACGTGCTTTATCGGCATTATCGACAAAGGCAATTCGGCGGGTCTGGAATTCGACTCCTTCAAACTGCGTCAATAGGCTGTGACCAATGGTTTCGGCAGTAATTCCTGTGCCGTCGGAGATAAAAAAAACCGGCCTTGACATTGTCGCGCTCGCTTGAATTCAGTTGGCTTATTCTGCCTGAGTGAAATAGATTTGGCTTGCGCGGCCCGGAGCGGGATAATACGCACTTCGCTGCCCCATTCTCTGGAGTCTCACTTGAGCGCTTATGTCCTTTGGCTGCATGCACTACGTCTATCCGATTTAGCCCAGGTTGGCGGGAAAAATTCCTCACTTGGAGAAATGATCGGGCATCTAAGTCAATTGGGTGTGTCGGTGCCGGGTGGTTTCGCAACGACGGCCGATGCCTATCGCGAATTCATCACCGTCAATAAGCTCACCGAACGCATGCAGGAACGCTTGGCGGGTCTGGATGTTGAAAACGTGAACGAGCTGGTCAAAGCCGGTGCTGAAATTCGCGGATGGGTAATGAACGCGCCTTTGCAGCCGGCCTTGGATGCGGCCATTCGTGGCGCCTACAAAACCATGTGCGAAGAAGCCGGCGCGAAGGAAATTTCGGTCGCGGTGCGTTCTTCGGCAACCGCCGAAGATTTGCCTGATGCTTCATTCGCCGGACAGCAGGAAACTTTCCTGAATGTGACTGGCGAAGACGATGTCGTTGCCAAGGTTAAAGAAGTGTTTGCATCGCTTTATAATGATCGTGCTATCGCGTACCGAGTACATCATGGTTTCAAACACGAAGATGTGTTCCTGTCGGCCGGCGTGCAATTAATGATTCGTTCCGATATCGGTGCCTCCGGCGTTTTGTTTACGCTCGATACCGAATCAGGATTCCGCGATGTCGTGTTTGTCACCTCCAGTTATGGTTTGGGTGAAATGGTGGTGCAAGGAGCGGTTAATCCTGATGAGTTTTATGCTTACAAACCAAGCTTGAATTCGGGCAAGCCAGCTATCCTTCGTCGCACGCTCGGTTCCAAGCAGCTTCGCATGGTCTATTCCGATACACCTGGCGAACGTGTTCGCACCGAACCGACTCCAGTTGAGTTGCAAAGCAAATTTTCGATCAGCGATGTCGATGTCGAAGAGCTATCAAGACAATCGCTGGTGATTGAAAAACATTATGGCCGTCCAATGGATATCGAATGGGCCAAAGACGGCAACACTGGCAAGATTTATATCGTGCAGGCCCGCCCTGAAACCGTGAAGTCTCGTGCCAAAGCTACGCAGATCGAACGTTTCAATCTCAACGAGAGTGGAAAAATCGTCTGCGAAGGTCGATCCATTGGCCACAAAATCGGCTCCGGTGTCGCTCGTGTCGTACGTTCTTTGGCAGACATGAATCGTGTGCAACCCGGCGATGTTCTGGTTGCCGACATGACCGACCCCGATTGGGAACCGGTAATGAAACGTGCTTCGGCAATCGTGACCAATCGCGGTGGCCGCACCTGTCATGCCGCGATTATTGCGCGTGAACTTGGCGTTCCTGCTGTAGTTGGTACCGGCAATGCAGTGGAAAAAATTCTTGATGGGCAAACCGTTACAGTATCGTGCGCTGAAGGCGACACTGGTTTTATTTATGACGGCTCATTGGCGTTCGAGCGCATCACTACCGATTTGGCGCAAATGCCGCCTGCCCCGATGAAAATCATGATGAACGTCGCCAATCCCGAGCGCGCATTTGATTTCGCGATGCTGCCCAATGCCGGCGTTGGTCTGGCGCGTCTGGAAATGATCATCAACAGCAATATTGGCGTGCATCCGAAAGCTCTACTTGAATTCGACAAACAAGATGCCGCCACCAAACAACGCATCAAGGAAAAAATGGCCGGCTACGATAGCCCCCGTTCTTTCTATGTCGATCGCCTGGCCGAAGGCATCGCAACAATCACGGCGGCATTCGCACCAAATCCGGTTATCGTGCGTTTGTCCGATTTCAAATCGAATGAATATGCGAACTTAATCGGCGGTAAAAATTACGAACCGCACGAGGAAAACC
>JBDTTC010000310.1:0-3269 GCA_039930825.1 Arenimonas sp. | reverse complement strand
ACCGGTCCTGAAATCTGGGCCCAGATGGACGGAAAAATGGATGCGATTGTTTTTGGCTGCGGATCTTCCGGCACCATGACCGGGTTATCCCGTTTTTTTGCAAAAGCGGCCCCGCATGTGGAATTGATTCTGGCCGATCCGGTCGGTTCAATTCTTACCCAATACATTAACGAAGGCGTGCTGAGCACGAAATCCGGTAGTTGGCTGGTCGAAGGCATCGGTGAAGATTTTCTGCCGAGTATCTCCGATTTCACCCGCGTCAAAAAAGCCTATGCCATCACCGACAAGGAAAGTTTTCTGGCGGGCCGCGAATTATTGATGAAAGAAGGCGTGCTTGGTGGTTCATCTACCGGTACTTTGCTGTCGGCAGCATTGAAATACTGCAAAGAACAAACCACGCCGAAAAAAGTGGTGGTGTTCGTTTGCGATACAGGTAACAAATACCTGTCGAAAATGTATAACGATTACTGGATGCTCGACAACGGCTTCATTGAACGCAAAACCTATGGCGACTTGCGCGATTTGATTCTGCGCCCATATGCCCAACGCGATACCGTAGTAGTCGGTCCAAACGATTCACTCACGGTCGCCTATCAACGCATGAAGTTGTACGACGTTTCGCAATTGCCGGTCATGGATGGCGACAAAATCGTCGGCATCATTGATGAGAGCGATTTGCTGATGCACGTGTACGGCGACGAACCGAAATTCCTGCAACCCGTCAGCGAAGCGATGGTTAGCAAGCTGCATGTGCTCGACGTAACATCTTCGATGGAAGCCTTGCTGCCAGTATTTGATCGCGGTCATGTCGCCATCATCGTCGATGGCCAAAAATTCATGGGCCTGATCACGCGTATCGACTTGCTGAATTATCTGCGCCGTCGTTCGCAATAAAATTTACCGTGTAGGAGCGACGGAAGTCGCGATCTGTCAATCAAAATCGGAATCATAATGAGCGATAACAAACACCACAAAATCGGCACCCGTGCAATTCATGCAGGCCAGTCACCGGACCCTTCCACCGGTGCTGTGATGACGCCGATTTACGCCACTTCAACCTATGTGCAAAAAAGTCCCGGCGTGCATCAGGGTTATGAATATTCCCGTAGCCACAATCCAACGCGCTTTGCCTACGAGCGTTGTGTGGCTTCGCTTGAAAGCGGCACGCAAGGGTATGCCTTTGCTTCAGGTTTAGCCGCGACTGCAACGGTTCTCGATTCGCTCGATGCCGGTAGCCATGTAGTCTGCATGGACGATGTCTATGGCGGCACTTATCGTTTGTTCGAGCGCGTACGTCGCCGCTCGGCCAATCTCGATTTCACCTTCGTTGATTTGAACGACATGGCCGCGCTTGAAGCTGCGGTAAAACCAACTACCAAATTGATCTGGTGCGAAACACCTACCAATCCCTTATTGAAAATAGTCGATATCTCACGCCTCGCCGAGTTTGCCCGCAAGCGCGGCATACGTCTGGCGGTCGATAACACTTTCTCTTCGCCTATTTTGCAGCGCCCACTGGAACTGGGTGCACATCTGGTCATGCATTCCGCGACCAAATATTTGAACGGCCATTCCGATATCGTCGGCGGCATGTTGGTGGTTGGTGACGACAAAGAACTTGCCGAAGAAATGACCTTCCTGCAAAACGCCGTCGGCAGCGTGCAGGGACCGTTCGACAGCTTCCTGGCATTGCGTGGTTTGAAAACCCTGCATCTGCGGGTGAAAGCGCATTGCGAAAATGCCGGTGAACTTGCTGCATGGCTTGAAAAACATCCTGCGATTGAAAAAGTCCTGTATCCCGGTCTTGCATCACATCCGCAACATGCACTCGCAAAAACGCAGATGGATGGCTTTGGTGGCATGATAAGCATCTTCCTGAAAGGCGGATTGGAGTCCGCGCGCCGCTTTATGGAGCGCACCGAGTTATTCGCCTGTGCCGAATCTTTAGGCGGCGTCGAAAGCCTCGTCAATCATCCTGCCATCATGACGCATGCATCCATTCCGGCCGATCGCCGCGCAGCATTGGGCGTGACTGATAATCTCGTTCGCCTGAGTGTCGGCGTAGAAGATGTGGAAGATTTGCGTGCAGAACTGCAAAGTGCGTTGTCGTAAGAAATAAAGCCATGGCGCTTCATTATGCAATTGATTCCGTTGCCGTTAACGGCCGAATGCTGTTCGGTTGGGGCTGGTGTTTTTCGGATCAGGCAGCGCATGCCGATGTTCAATTGAAGCTCGAATATACTGACGGCACAGTTGTATGGCTGAAGTGTCAGTCACATATCACGCGAGTAGACGTTTTAACTTCCTACCCTTACTGCCGGCATTCGGTAAGCTCCGGATTTCGTTTTTCGGCCAGGTTGAACTCCGGCCTGATGAATGCAAAAGTGTCTTTATATCTGATGGCGCATGATGGTAGTTGGGAAAATATTCCCATGCCGGATTTTTTGCCGGCCACTGAAAAAGAAAAAGAAAAAAAACGTATACAGAAAAACCTAAAAAAAGAATTGAACGATTTCTTCGAGGAAATCCCTCCAGAAGCTTCATCGATATCGCTGCTGATCGACCATGCAATGGGTGGCGGCGCAAATATTGTCAGTGAGCGATGGTCGCGCGAATGGCTTGCTGCCGGAAATGCATTATTGAGCTTGCGCTTCAATGCGAGTCGTCTTGCATATGAGTTGCAGTACCGGTGTGCGGCGCAAAGCCGGAGTGTTTCTGTTGCGGATTTCAAACAGCTGGTTCCGTTTCTCGATAAAATACGGTTTGCCGGAATAGAAGTTAATAGTCTGGTTTCCTATCCTGATGTTTTCGGGATGTTGAAATTCATCATAAGGCAGAAAACAGGGAAGGCCCTGTCATTGAAATACCATGTCCATGATTTTCATTCTTTATGCGACTCGTGGTCTTTGTTGAATCAGCACGAGAGTTTTTGCGAATTGCCTGCTCCTTCAGTTTGCAAAAAATGTATTGCAAGCCGTTCCGAAGTGTTCCCTGTGTTGCGTGAGTCAACAAGCATTAAAGATTGGCGTTCGCAATGGAGGAAATTTCTTACAGCTTGCGACAGCATCCAGTTCTTTTCCGATTCAAGCAGGCTGATGTTCGAGCAGGTCTATAAAGCTGCTGTGCCATCTGGCAAGTTTCGCGTGAGCCCGCACGAGTCGTTCCTGTTCCCGGAAGAATCGGCGCAGCAGGTTTCGGGCAATCCATTAGTAATCGGAGTGGTGGGGAATATAAGCATTGCGAAAGGCGCCAATGTTTTACGCGATATG
>JBDTTC010000309.1:0-8135 GCA_039930825.1 Arenimonas sp. | reverse complement strand
TAACTTTGAGGTCCGCAAGCGGGATTACGTCTTCGGAGAATTTGGTTTGCATGGAGGCCACCTCAGTTACTTATGGTCACTTTATAGCACCTGTTAACGGCACCGGTCAAGAAACCTAACAACCAAAATAAGGGACCGACGCATAACCGCCGGATGTTGATGATTTGAATGCCATATCCATGCGGAGGTCCCCTTGATTGCGTAGTTATGCGCGCTGCACGGTTTTTGCACTTGACAGAAGCGGCTTCAGTTGTACAATAACCTGTACGTTTACGGAGCCGCCAGATGGACGCTATTACTTATTCTACTGCTAGAGCCAAGCTCGCCGATACCATGGACCGGGTTTGCGATGACCATGAAGCCATTATTATTACCAGAAACGGCCAACAAGCCGTGGTAATGATGTCGCTTGATGATTTTAAGGCCATGGAAGAAACGTCTTACTTGCTACGAAGCCCAAAGAATGCACGCCGCTTACTAGAATCTATTACAAGCCTCGAAGGTGGAAAGGGTAAAGAACGGAAATTAGCCAAATGAAACTGATTTTCTCGGAGCAAGCCTGGGAAGACTATTTGTATTGGCAAAAAACTGACAAGAAATTGTTAGAGCGGATAAATACGCTAATTAAAGATACCAGTCGCTCGCCATTTGAGGGGATTGGTAAGCCAGAGCCATTAAAAAATGCACTCTCGGGTTATTGGTCGCGTCGAATCAATGATGAACACCGAATCGTATACAAGATTTCGGATGGCTCAATGCTTATTGCACAACTGCGTTTTCACTACTAGCGCATAACGCCTGAGGTAAGGGACCGCCGCAGCGGATGGTTCATTTGAATGCAGTATTTTCACGGCGGTCCCCTTGACCGATTAGTTAGGGCACAACGTAACACTCCAATAGAGGTTACTACTAATTTGGAACACTTTTATGAGTAATTGAGCACTTGTCTCTAGAAGATATTGTGACAGTAAACTCGTCCTCAAAAGGAGGAGATACATAAGCTCCGGTAGAACATTGTTTTCGCTTTCCTTCAATCAGGTACTTAACAACCAAAGAGTCTTCAGTCTTTGTTGAATACCTGACTCTACTGGACATATTGGGATTAAGTCGATCAATGCTCAGTTGGTTTCCCGCGATTTGAATTTCAATGGCTACGATGGGCGAGTTTGAGGTATTGCGAACTTCTACGCTGCTCCGAGAACAACCACTTAAAACAGGTGCTAGCAAGAATAAGGCGTAACACCAGCGATAGTAGAACTTATTCGGCTTTTTCATTGGGCCCTAACAACCAAAATAAGGGACCGCCGCAGCGGATGTGTCGCTTGAATGTTGGATTTTCACGGCGGTCCCCTTGATTGCGTAGTTAGAAGCCGGCTGCACGGACGCTTAAGCTGCTGATTTTATGGAGTTGAATAGAACACCAGCAAATGCCATTAGGACAAAATAGCCAGCCCCGGCAGCGGCAACCCAAATTACCTCCCGAACTTTAGCAGAAGCAGCGCGTTGATAGTCGTAGCCGCCAGCTGGCACAGAGCCAAGAATATGATTAGCCAGTAAAGCTGAGGGGAGAAAGAACAGAACGGTCAGCGGAAGTGGAAAAGACTCGGAGATGTAAACGGGCCACGACATAAATGGCGTGAGAAGAGGAATGATGAAGAGCAACATGCTTAGTTGGCACCACATTAAAGTGCTTGATGAAGCGCCACGCTCGATTAAATGAGATTTGTCAGTACTTATGCCCTGAATTACCCTGAAACAGGCAGCAAGATATAAAACTAATAAGACTATTGAGATCATAAGTGATTAGGCTTCTAACAACCAAAATAAGGGACCGCCGGAACGGATGCGTAGCTTGAATGTTGGATTTTCACGGCGGTCCCCTTGATTGCGTAGTTAGGCAAAACTATAAAAAGAACGACAGCCAAATTGCTTTGCTAAACGTTGCAACGATAAGTGTAAGAGTAGGAAGAACGAAAAAACTGTTGACGATGGCTATGCGACCGACAGAAAAGAGCCTGTCAATTTGTTTTATATCATTAAACCATCCGAAATCGTCAGCAGGTCTAATTGCGCCAGTTCTATAACTAGTGAATAAACCGTATAGCATCAACAATAATAAAGCCGCAGCGGCTAAAACAATGCTGATTTCTATATTAACTAGCAAAACAAAAGCAACTGACAGCAATGACAATCCAATTGCAAAAGACTTTTTGTGTTTAATGAATAGATCTTTCAAAATAAATGCCTAACAACCAAAATAAGGTGCCGACGCACCGGACGTGAAACTTGAAAGTTGGATTTTCACGGAGGTCACCTTGATTGCGTAGTTAGAGCTTTGCCGAGTATCTTCTCGACGGAAGAAATCATTTCTGTATTGTTTGATACGTAGAATGAGTCTGTTGAGTATTTGAAAACAATAACAGTATCGCCTAATGCTGCGTTGCCGCGCCCACACGCCATTCCAGCTTCAAGGACTTTTATGTCCTTACCTTTCAGTGTATTTATTACGTAAATACGCAATGTATAAGTAACACCGAGACCGTCAGTAGTGAAACCATGCTTTGTATTCTCGATATTTCTTTCTTCCTCGTCATACCGAATACCCGTCACTTGGCCGATATAAACGCTTTTTGCATCAACTAATCGTTCCTCATTCGTAAAATTGGCTGGTATACAAGCTATTACCATACTTGGCGATAGCATCAAAAAGTATGCAGCAGGAAATAAAAAGAGTTTTTTCATGAGCTCTAACAACCAAAATAAGGTGCCGACGCACCGGATGTGAAACTTGAATGTTGGATTTTCACGGAGGTCACCTTGATTGCGTAGTTATGCGTCTCGCGACTGTGAAACATACTGGTCATAGTTGGCGATATAGTCATCAAGGTTTTCTATCAGCATTTCACGGAACCGACCGCAAAAAAACTCAATCGCTTCCAGTTTGTCCTTTTGCATTTCAGAAGCCGAATCTGATTTTGTTGCCATGTCATAAGCGCTAAATCTCGCTGCAGCATACAGTAGCGAAGAACTAACCTTGCCGCTTATGGCATTTTGGCATTGCTCGTTAGCCAAGAAAATGAATTTATCAGCTCGGGAAAAGAACTCCTGCTCTGATTCAGTGTTACTCATGATTTGCTCCAAGACGCATAACAACCAAAATAAGGGACCGACGCGCCGGATGATAGCTTACTTGAATATAATGTTTCCACGGAGGTCCCCTTGATTGCGTAGTTAGGTGGCGCTGCCAGGTATTGCAGCAAAGATTATAAAACCACCAAGGGCGAGTGAGCTGATGGCGACGAGATTTAATTGACGAAGTGCTTGTGGAACAGACCACTTTGAGAACTTTTGATGCCACTGCCAAGGAATAAGGAAAAGGCAAGCGGTTGTACCAATAAGTACCCAGCCGAAAATTGTAAGGATCTCTGGGAACATTGTTAGCGGTGCTCGGACTACAAATGCAACGCCGATGACCATGCGAATAGAGAGTTCAAGATAATGAAACGATGCAGAAGAGGCGAAACCAAGAAGAAAGCCTGAAGCCTTTTCTGGTTTGAGAAACGCAACCAAAGCGAGTATTAATAAATAAAGTCCGGCCAATAAAACTACGACGAGCGCGAGGAAGTTAATCATTGGTGGGAGGTTGCTTGCATGAATACGATTTAGCTCTTAAGCCACCTAACAACCAAAATAAGGGACCGCCGCAGCGGATGTGTCGCTTGAATGTTGGATTTTCACGGCGGTCCCCTTGATTGCGTAGTTAGACTCATTTCCTTGGCTTGCATTCATTACTGACTGCCACATTCTTAAGCTTTTGAGCTGGTAGATGTGATACCCGATATTCTAAAAACAGGTCATAGGCAGCGGAAGTATCCGTTACGTCCTCAGAAAGATTGTCCTCTGAAGATTCCTCAAATTCAGGCATTGTGTAACAAAAGATTGTCTTGTCATTTGTGACCACCATCCAGCCTTGAATCTTCTCTGCTTGAATATAAGTAGGTGTGAACGTTTTTACTAAAACCAAGTAATTTCCAGGCGAGATTACAGTTACTTGAGGCTTTTCGTATTTTGCGATTTTGGGAAGGCTTTCGCTGTTAAAACGAGAAAAAGTCCTAAATGTAACGTCAGGACTATTGCTAATCGTATTGGAGCAGCCACTTAGCGCAGCAATGGACAATACAAATAAAAAATTAAGAAATGCTGACATGAGTCTAACAACCAAAATAAGGGACCGACGCATAACCGCCGGATGTTGATGACTTGAATGCTATATACATGCGGAGGTCCCCTTGATTGCGTAGTTAGGCCGCTGCTAGAGATACATATGGTGTCTGAAGCTCACGCAAACGAAGGATACAATAGATTGGAGCGACAAGAATGCCAAATAGATAGATTCCAACGGACCAAGCAAGTTTTTTGCGGAGTGAAACCCCTGAATCAAATAGTGCCGTAATCTGCACTAAGAAAATCCCTAAAGTATAAATAGCTCCTACCATCAACCACCAGTAAGCGATTATAAAATCAGTTGCGCCAAGCACGTGTGGGTTGCAATTTTGCAACTTCGGTTCACAAAAGAATTTTGATGCGAGAAACCCCATTGCATCGATACCGCCGAGACAGGCAAAGACAACAATTGCCCATGGTAATAGCATCAATACCAGCAAAGATTTTAGCCACATTATTCGCGTTTTCATTCAGCGGCCTAACAACCAAAATAAGGGACCGCCGCAGCGGATGTGTCGCTTGAATGTTGGATTTTCACGGCGGTCCCCTTGATTGCGTAGTTATGCGTTTGCCTAGAAATGACAGACAGTAACCGTTCCTTGTCCATTGTCGCGCCAAGTACCATTTGCTAGCTCAAACCCCCACAGACTGGAAAAGCAACTTGAACTCGATAGCCGGGAAGATGACCTGCTGCAAAGCATAAGCGATTTGTCACGGGTTGAGCTAAACCAGTAAAAAGTATCAGATCGCTGAAGCCTTGTTGCTAATGCAAAAAGCTCATCACTATTGCTAGGAGGATTTGGTAGAAACTGCCACTCGTCACGGGAAAGT
This sequence comes from Arenimonas sp., assembly GCA_039930825.1. Taxonomy (GTDB): domain Bacteria; phylum Pseudomonadota; class Gammaproteobacteria; order Xanthomonadales; family Xanthomonadaceae; genus Arenimonas. The sequence continues at coordinate 3,080 of JBDTTC010000309.1, read as the reverse complement.
CCACAGCTCGTGAATTCGTCCGTCGTTTGCGGAACGCTTGCGCAGGAAGCGAGAAGAAAGCAAAAGATAAGCGAAAGATTAATTAGGCGCATAACAACCAAAATAAGGGACCGCCGCAGCGGATGTGTCGCTTGAATGTTGGATTTTCACGGCGGTCCCCTTGATTGCGTAGTTAGAAGACAGCTTAGTAAGCCGGAAGAAGCAAAGCAAGCAATGCGCAGCATGAAGCCTCGAGAAAAAGCTGAAGACTTGGCTTTTTGCGAACGAGCGAAACACATGCAAGAGCAATTGCTAATACAAAGGTTACTAGGAAAAGTAGTCCAGTGAAAGGAATAAGAAAACCTGCGTCGTAACCTAGACTTGATACGAATTGCCCAGAAATGTCGAAACTAGGCCATGGGAATACAACAAAGCAGCAGATCAGCAGCGCTGTAGTGATGTAAAAATTGAATGCAGTTTGTTGTTTAACTGGCACTGGCTTCTAACGCCTGAAATAAGGGACCGACGCGCCTGATAAAGATTTGAATGTAATGTTCATACGGAGGTCCCCTTGATTGATTAGTTAGCAGCCGTCCAACGGCATTATTGAATTTACCGCTCTTAAAACTTGATCAAGCTGGCCGGCCTCCAGGATAAGCTTAGCAGAAAGAGTGAAATTTCTTGACTGGTAAGACATTTCCGTGATTAGTGTAACGTGACCTAAAGAATCACTCGATGCAACTATGCTTAGTTCACCGTCGAGAGCACGCCATTCTTTTGTCCCGGACCAGCCTCTCCAATCTCGAGCCATTTCTTGAAAGAGGAGTGTTGGAGGCCCACAAAAATATGTTGATGAATCGACTTGCCCAACAAATGGTGCGCCACTAATTTGTGCAGAGAAAGCAATTTGCTCGCTATCACTGCTGAGCAAAGTAAAAGTCAGAGTGGTTGCGTCGTCACATGATTTGATGTCGATTGATTGCATTTGGCTGCTAACGCCTGAGGTAAGGGACCGCCGCAGCGGATGGTTCATTTGAATGCAGTATTTTCACGGCGGTCCCCTTGACCGATTAGTTAGAAGGCAGTTGCGACTAACTGTCGGCAATAATTCTAATTAGGTTGCCTACGGCGACGAGAATAGCATTACCTGAAACGGATGCGTCATGAAGTGAATGGATAGTAACGCCGTCTGAAATACGAAGTGCTTCAGAATGGTAGTTGCCGTCCCACCAGACAGTGATGCGCCCGACTTTCTCAGGCCCGTCCATGTCTAAATACAATGCAGTGTTATCTGTTGCTGCACAATACGTTAGAGCATAAGAAATTGAATTTCTACTGAATTCCGCAGCCAATGGTGAAAGAATCTCTTCCTCAAAAGTTTGCGAAGAAATCAATTCTTCAGTCGTAGATTTGGTCATTGACTTCTAACAACCAAAATAAGGGACCGCCGCAGCGGATGTGTCGCTTGAATGTTGGATTTTCACGGCGGTCCCCTTGATTGCGTAGTTAGAGTGATTGCGCGTGATCTAAAGCGTATTTGTAACTCTTGTCATAGTAGTGAATAAAGCTATTTAGCAATTTAAGATTCATCTTGTTTCCGAAATGACTATCTTTTTCCGTATCTAATACGTCTCTATGTTTTATTAGCGCAGCCTTATCCTTCTCTAGAAAAGCTATGGTGCCGAGTACATAGTCGTTCCAGCGAAACTTAGTCTTTGCATCCTTCTCAGGAGGAGCAAGAGACCTTTTTGCATACTTAATGGCACTTCTATATTTTCCAGCCGAAGCGCGGGCTTGAGCAATATGCCATATTAGAGATGATTCACTTGCAGCATTCTTCTCGACGTACCGCTCAATAAGCTTAGCTGCCCCTAGGTCACAATATTGATCAGTTAAAAGCCTCCAACCTTTTCCATGAGTTTGGTCAAACTCTGAATATGGCAAAGTAAGATCAGATTGCAAATGCTCTTTGAGTAAGGCTTTACAATTTGATGCATCTGCGGGTAAAGAAAACAAAAGCAATAAAGCAATAACCACTCTAGAAAACATCATGATTTTTCCTAATTACTCTAACGCCTGAGATAAGGGACCGACGCACTGCCGGATAGTGATTTGAGTGCAGTGTTCATGCGGCGGTCCCCTTGATTGATTAGTTATGCGCCTAGCGATGACAGACAATAACAGGAGCAATTGTTTCCTGCCACGTGTTGCCATCTCTTTGGAATTGCCACAGCTGGGAGCCACAGCGTTGGTCGGAAGTTTTACGTTCCGACATGTGAACCGGATCAGTTTGGCAAAGGAGCAGTTCCTTTGTTCGATTCTCGAACCAGAACAAATTCGAGTTTCCTGCTGGTTTACTCTTTGAATTAACCGAATTAACGATTTCTTGGTAATTTATAGGCAACCTACTAAGAAGACGCCAACCGCTATCAGTACTGACGAAACAAGCGTCAAAAGCTTCGGCTTGCTGAGTAATACTCGCGCAAGAGGAGGTTGCTAACACAGCAATAAGGAGTAAGTGATTAAGGCGCATAACAACCAAAATAAGGGACCGACGCGCCGGATGACGGTTCGGATGAATCTAATGTTTGCACGGAGGTCCCCTTGATTGCGTAGTTAGACGTCGCTGAGAAGGTTGCGCAACATGTTCTTGCGAGCTGTGTCATGCCTGTATGGAACATATGTTTCTTGCTCTAATAGTAGACTCAGCCAGCCAGAAATGAATGCTTTGTCGGTTTTGAGTATGGTTTTCGTTGTAGCCCATTTTGCTTGATTAGACTCAAGCTCGGAAGCGATTTTGCATGACGCCTGCCAGCAAGGGCCGCAAAGCAGACGCCGTTGACTAATATTCGCCTTTTTCACTTCAAAGGCATGTTTCTGATCAGCGGCGGGGTAGATTGCCTCTGCCCTGCAGTGCCAACACTGGTAATGAACATCGACGTATTCGGTGATGAAGTCGGAAGCAACAGAGCGCCTGCTTTCCTCAGACCATTGCGTGGGATCAGCAGGAACTCGTGCGGAAAGATTCTTCGTTTTCATGTTCGACGTCTAACAACTGAAATAAGGGGCCGACGCACCGGATGTACATTTGAAAACAGTAT
>JBDTTC010000308.1:0-2050 GCA_039930825.1 Arenimonas sp. | reverse complement strand
GGTACAGATGGAAATCAGTACACGGCCAATGCCTTTTTCTTTCAGTAATTTTGCAGCGGTTGCGACGATGCGGGCACCGGTTGCAGCAAACGGGTGGCCCATCGCCAGCGATGAACCGACCACATTGAGTTTGCTGCGATCGATCGAGCCCATTGCCTTGTCGCGACCCAATTTTGTCTTGCAGAATTCTTCCGACTCCCAGGCTTTCAGAGTACACAACACCTGTGCCGCAAATGCTTCGTGGATTTCGTAAAAATCGAAATCCTGCAGGCTTAGATTATTACGTGCAAGCAATTGGGACACGGCCCAGGCCGGTGCCATCAACAAACCTTCGCCATGCACGAAATCAACTGCGGCCACTTGCGAATCGACCAGATACGCTTGCACTTCCAGACCGTTCTCTTTCGCCCACTCTTCCGAAGCCAACAACGCCGCCGATGCACCATCGGACAAGTTAGTCGAATTGCCGGCGGTGAGTGTCCCTTGTCCACTGCTTTTATCAAACGCCGGTTTCAGCGTAGCGAGTTTTTCAAGTGTCGTGTCGGCACGCAAAATATTGTCTTTATCGATGCCGCGAAACGGTACGACCAAATCTTTGTAGAAACCGCGTTCGTAAGCGGCGGCGGCTTTCTTGTGGGATTCGAATGCGAGTTGATCTTGATCAACGCGGGTGATTTTCCATTCCTTCGCCATTTGTTCGCAGCTTTCACCCATGCTTTTACCGGTGCGCGGCTCGGCCACGCCGGGAAACTCGGGCTTGAATTCACTGAATGAAAACCCTTTCAATAAAGCGCCGACGCGTTGACCGAATGTTTTCGCCATATTGGCATTCAATAAGCGGCGACGCATTTTTTTGCTGACCGCTATCGGCACGTCGGAAGTAGTGTCTGAACCACCACCGATGCCGGCTTCAATTTGACCCAATGCGATTTTGTTGCCGACTGCAATCACGGTATCCAATCCCGTGCCGCAAGCGCGTTGCATCGTAAGCCCTGGCGTCAATGGCGACAGACCAGATGACAATGTCGCTTCACGTGCCAAATTAAAATCGCTTGAATGTTTAAGCACCGCGCCCATGGCGACTTCGCCCAGCACTTTGTCCTGCAAATTGAATTTTTCGACCAAGGCACCCAGCGTCTTGATCGACATGCCCATATTGCCAATATCGAAATACACACTGTTATTGCGGCAGAACGGAATACGGACGCCACCGATAATGGCCACGCGACGGGGATTGTTCATGGTGAAATCCTTATTCAAGGTCAGCGGCTAGCGCTGGCATAATGGGGTGCCCTGAGGATAGCTTAGTGGGCTAGAGCAAGATTTCCAAACTTCAAGAGCCTGAAAAATAATGATCGATATCGTGAGTTGCCTGGGTGCCTTCGCGTTGGAGCTAAGTCCGCAGACGCGGGCTCAAACGCCATGCCTGCCCCAGACGCAAGCGGGCGAGCTGGCAGCATTATTGGCGCGCGATCTGGCCCGCTGGGTACCGGAAGTACGGGATTGTGATTTCACCGTGCTTGCTGCCTTGTTCGATCCGGTCGAAATTCTACGCCCGGGCTTCCCGCTACATGCCGAACTGGAACGCCTGACTGCGCAAGCGCCCGGTCAGGGCGAGGCGCGCATCATCGCGCTCGGTACTAATGACACCGCCTTGCCTGAAACCTTGTCGCCTTCGAGAGAATTCGCTGAAGGTCCATTCCGACTCGTCCCGTTTTTATTGCGCGGCGATGCCGAGCTAATCAAACACGTGGGCGAACAACTTGAGGCCAGCTTGCTTGATATCGGCATGGCGCCGGCAGACACCGCTTTATTCGCACAGGAAAGTTTCAAGGCGCAGATCGAACATGCGCGTTACCTCACCGTGCACGACCTGGCGGCGATGATGGCCATGCAGTACGAACATGCCGGTCTGAAAAATGTCTGGCCGCTGATTGAAACTGCTCTGCTGGCACCTGATGAACCATGCTGGTGCGATGCCATGCCCGACCCGCTCGCACTTTATCGCGATGGTGAAATCCATATGACATTGATGGATGCCGATGATTGG
>JBDTTC010000307.1:0-3843 GCA_039930825.1 Arenimonas sp. | reverse complement strand
CCGGCTCAGGTAAAACCGTTTCGCTCTACACCGGTCTGAATATTCTTAACACCGAAGAACGCAATATTTCGACCGCCGAAGATCCAGTGGAAATTCGTGTACCGGGCATCAACCAGGTACAGATGAATGTCAAACGCGGCATGACTTTCTCGGTAGCACTGCGTTCATTCCTGCGTCAAGATCCCGACATCATCATGGTCGGCGAAATCCGCGATCTAGAAACCGCAGAGATTGCCATCAAAGCAGCACAAACCGGGCACATGGTGTTGTCAACGCTGCATACCAATGACGCACCGCAAACCATTTCGCGCTTGATGAACATGGGGATTGCGCCTTATAACATTACCTCTTCAGTCACACTGGTCATAGCACAGAGGCTTGCACGCAGACTGCATGACTGCAAACGCGAAATGGTACTACCCGAAGCGGCTTTGATGGCCGAAGGTTATACCGCTGAAGACATTAAATCCGGCATTCGACTTTTTGAAGCCGTAGGCTGCGCCGATTGCAATGAAGGCTATAAAGGGCGGGTCGGTATTTATCAGGTCATGCCAATGAGCGAAGAGATACAGAAGATTATTTTACAGGGTGGCAATGTCTTACAAATTGGTGAAGCCGCGTTACGATCTGGCGTCAACGATTTGAGGCGCTCTGCTCTAATTAAGGCAAAAGCTGGCGTTACCAGCCTTGCTGAAATCAACCGCGTAACAAAGGACTAAGCCATGGCAGCTTCCAAAGCAGCAGTAACCAAAGCGCGCGCAACAACTTCCGCGATGAGTGAATTCGTTTGGGAGGGTACGGACAAACGCGGCATAAAAATGAAAGGCGAATCCAACGCCAAAAATGCCAACTTGCTCAGAGCAGAATTACGCAAGCAGGGAATCAACCCTACTGTCGTCAAGCCAAAAACAAAACCGCTTTTCGGCTCTGCCGGTGCCTCTATCAAGCCGCAGGATATTGCCGTATTCAGCCGGCAGATTGCCACTATGATGCAGTCGGGTGTACCAATGGTACAGTCCTTTGAAATTATCGCTGGCGGCCAGAAGAACCCCAGATTGAAAGATCTTTTAATGGGTGTAAAAGCAGAAATCGAAGGCGGCTCCTCACTTTCGGAGGCTCTCGCAAAAAATCCGCTGTATTTCGACGACCTCTATGTGAATCTGGTAAAGGCCGGCGAAGGTGCAGGCGTGCTCGATGTCGTATTGAATACGATTGCCAACTACAAAGAGAATATTGAAACGCTGAAAGGAAAGATCAAAAAGGCATTATTTTATCCCGCTATGGTCATCGCTGTTGCGGTATTAGTTAGCGCCGTATTGTTAATTTTCGTGGTGCCTTCATTCAGAAACGTGTTCAAAAGCTTCGGCGCTGATTTGCCGGCTTTCACCCTGTTTATTCTTGCGTGCTCGGATTTCGTTATCGCATATTGGTGGTTGATAATACTCGCTGCGGGCGGCGCATTCTTTGCTTTCTTCGCGGCTAAAAAGCGTTCCAAGGCATTTGCACATTTTCTCGACAGGATGATCCTGAAAATCCCCGTCATCGGCCAAGTAATGCATAACTCTGCCATTGCACGATTCGCGCGAACGCTTGCAGTGACTTTCAAAGCAGGCGTGCCTTTGGTGGAAGCATTGGAAACGGTGTCGGGTGCTTGCGGAAACATTGTTTACGAAGCGGCTGTAATACGTATACGTGATGACGTTGCCGTAGGCTACCAAGTGAATATGGCGATGAAACAGGTGAACTTGTTCCCCAACATGGTGGTGCAAATGACAGCCATTGGCGAAGAAGCGGGTGCTCTTGATACGATGCTCTATAAGGTAGCGGAGTTTTACGAGCAGGAAGTCAACAATGCCGTGGATACGCTTTCCACTCTTATAGAACCAATGGTAATGATTGTAATCGGCGGCATCGTCGGCAGCATGGTAATCGGTATGTATTTGCCAATCTTCAAGCTCGCAGCGGCAATGTAAGCCTGATGAACCTATTAATGAGTAATGCGCCACTGTTAATCACAGTGGCGTTCTTTTTCGGGTTATTGATCGGCAGCTTTTTGAATGTTGTAATTCTGCGACTGCCGAACCGTCTGCTCTGGCTGGCACGTCATGAAAGCCGCGAAATGCTTGAATTGCCTGAGGTCTATGAGCCTGCCCCACCGGACATCGTAGTAAAGAGCTCGCACTGCACACACTGCCAGCATCCGCTATCAGCATTCGAAAATATTCCACTTATTAGTTTTCTTGCATTACGGGGGCGCTGCCGTCATTGCAAGACTGCCATTTCATGGCAATATCCGGCCGTGGAGTTTTTGACCGGAGTAATGTTTGCAATCTGCATTTGGAAGTTTGGTGCCAGCTGGGAAGCTTTGGCAGCACTCGCCTTTACGGCTTCACTAATTTCATTATCGGGAATCGATATTCGAACTCAGTATCTACCCGATGACATCACCCTGCCCCTTCTTTGGCTGGGATTGACATTGAGTCTGGTGCCGCTGTTCCAAGATCCCTGGCATGCGGTAATGGGCGCAGCCGTGGGTTATCTGAGCCTGTGGAGCGTGTATAAACTTTTCAAACTCGTCACCGGCAAGGAAGGCATGGGCTATGGTGATTTCAAATTACTGGCTGCGCTCGGTGCCTGGTGCGGTCCGCAATCCATACTTACAATCGTTCTGCTCTCCTCACTGATTGGTGCAATCATCGGCTCGATTTATCTTGCCATTAAGGGACGCGACAACAGCACGCCGATCCCGTTCGGGCCTTATTTGGCTGCGGCTGGCTGGGTGCAGTTTATTATCGGCGTTGACCTGCTATCGGCCTATATGCACTGGGCAATGCCAACTTAATGCTAGCAAACAAAATTTAAGCAGGGGTGTTTCCCATGAGCAGGATACCGGCCGTGTTTGATTATTTTTTACTATGCGCATAATCAGACACGAGTACTTTTTTCAACTAAAAATATTCCCGCATGGACGTTGTTGATGGACATCCTCAAGAGACTGCCAAACCATGGCTAATTTTATTGTCGCCGTTACTGGCGGTATTGCTTCTGGCAAGTCTGCCGTTACCGATTTTTTCGAGGCGCTTGATGTCATCGTCGTCGATGCCGATATTGCTTCGCGCACGGTTGTCGAGTCCGGACAGCCGGCACTTGATGAAATTGTCAGCAACTTTGGCTCACATCTTCTCATCGATGGCCAGTTAAATCGCCCAGTATTGCGCGAACTTATTTTTGACAATGCAGAAGCTAAAAAAAAGCTGGAAGCCATTACGCATCCGCGTATTCGCCAATTACTTATTGAGCAATGCAAGACAGCCTTCTCGCCATATGTGGTCGTAGCCATTCCATTACTAGCCGAAGGTGACAGCACATACTACCGCTGGATCAATCGTGTTCTGCTTGTAGATACGACACGTGCAATGCAAGAAAAACGTCTGCTTGCGCGCGATCACATTGGCCCGTCACTGGCTGTCAAAATGCTCGAGGCGCAGGCAACTCGTACACAAAGATTAGCCATTGCAAATGACGTAATTTGCAACGTGCATGACCTAGCCTCCTTGAATGCAAGCGTAAAACGCCTAGATATTTATTACCGTAACCTGGTTATTTCTTCATCGGCCAAAACTGGCTGATTCCGGCAATACCTTGGGCACCATGTTGCCGTGCAATATGGATATCGTTAGCCCCCAGCCCACCCAGCGCGAAAATCGGAAGCGAAACTTCGTTTCGCATCGCAGCAAATCCAGACCAACCGATGCCATCGGTATCCGGATGCGAATTTGTTTTTTGTACCGGAGCCAATACGGCAAACAAAGCCGACAGGCTTTCCGCTTTTTTCAACTCATC
>JBDTTC010000306.1:0-6728 GCA_039930825.1 Arenimonas sp. | reverse complement strand
GCTATGGCGTAACTTCGGATGGTGCCGATATGGTGGCGCCATCGGGGGAGGGCGCAACACGCTGCATGCAGATGGCGATGGCCGATATCACCTCGCCAATCGATTACCTCAATACTCATGGCACATCGACACCCGTCGGTGACGTAGTCGAACTGGATGCCATTCGAGCTGTATTCGGTGATCAGGTTCCGCCCCTATCTTCAACGAAAGGTCTATCCGGCCATTCATTGGGCGCGGCCAGCGTACATGAAGCGATTTATTGCCTGCTGATGATGCGTGATGGTTTCATTGCCGGCTCGGTCAATATCGAAACTCTCGACCCACAGGCAGAAAGTTTTCCAATTTTGCGTGAAACACGCGAAGCAACACTCAACACAGTGATGTCGAATAGTTTCGGCTTTGGTGGTACGAACGCGGCATTGGTGTTTGGCAGGCTGTGAATATAATTTCCTGTTTTAAAATACGCGCACAGTCATAAAGAAAAGGCGCCTGGGCGCCTTTCTTTATGATTGCATGGATATCTTTTTATCGCTGATCCAGCTCGTAGTGAATTAATACGACACATTGCGATGCAAACAACATCTTCGATCCCAGCGAGATCTTGCTTGCACCCAGCCGATCGAGGCTGTGGAAAGTCTTTTTCGGCATGGGTATATGGTCGGTCAACAAGAAGCAGGGGTTGCCTGCAAACACTTGTTCGCGCATCGAAGTGCCTTTCCTGTCCATCACGTATAGCTGATGATCGCTGGCCAATTCCTGCACCAGCCGCTCGAAGCTAACCGTTCGAACCGTCACGCCAGATTCCACCGGTCGCTTCTCTTCCTTACCCATACCTTTTGAGATATCCAAGGCCTTGGCTATCTTGCCCAGCAGTGCCTGCTCATTGAAACCGCCGAACTCATGCATGTTATTGGCATCAAACTGGATCGTACGGGAGAAATCTGCCGTGCTTTCAAGTACCAGATAGACCATGACGTCGGCACGATGCGACTGTGCCACGAATACTGCGTTCATCAGCGTGTGCGCCAGAATTTCTGCATGGGCATCCTTGCCAACAGAAGCCAACAGCTTCTGGCTGTCGGTAGGTGCCGCCCGTGCTCGTAGTAAAAAGGTTCGCATGAAGTGAATATCCGTTTGGTTGATGTCGAGCAACGCAGTTTGTGCAACGCACATTGTCCACCAACTACATCAAGAACTACAAAGTTTGAATTTCATACAACGCATTTTTTTTAGTGGGTTAATGACCCAGTACTTTTCTTGCTTTCCAATATGTAAAGTGCGTTCGGATACCCGCAATAATTTCGCGGTTTGTTCGATGGTCAGGAAGCATCCAGCACAGACAGCAGCGAAACGCTGAGCCGCAATGGGAAAGGGTTTCAGGGGTTTAGAAGTCTTGCCGTAGCGCCTTACTGGCCTACCATTGACTTCGCATAATGTATATTATGTAAGATATAGGTTAGTTGGCTTTGGGGTATGGCAGCCATATCCTTGTCTGGGTTCCTTTACCTACAATGCTGGCTACTTCTATTCGCCCCTTCAAAGCTTGGGTAACCAGGTTGTAAACGATATGCATGCCCAATCCCGTACTTCCGCGTCCACGGCGTGTGGTGAAAAAAGGGTCGAAGATTTGTGAGCGAACTTCTTCTGGCATTCCACAACCATTATCGGAATAAGCCAGAATCACTAATTTATTCTCCACCGATACGTCAATTCGGATTTCACCATCTTCGACATCTTCCAAACCATGCAGCAAGGAATTCATGACCAGATTGACCAGAGTTTGGTAGATGGCAGCCGGATACGTATCCAGCGTGATGTCATCAGGGCACTCAATAATGATCTGATGCCTGGTCGCTCTGAATCTGGGCCGCAGCGACTGCATTATTTCCTCGATGTATTCCTTAAGTAGAAAACGCCGCTTCTGATCACTTGACTGATCAACTGCAACTTGCTTGAAACTCCGAACGAGGTCATCGGCACGTTGCAGGTTGCGAAGCACCATCGACGCGCTTTCAATGGCGATGGGCTCAAAACCTGCAAGATCGTTTGCCGTCAGTTTTTCCGCTAGCCTGAGCTTCGAAATCTGCCTAACCTGATCTTGTAGATGCGATGCGGCGGTTATTGCAACGCCAATTGGTGTATTGATTTCATGAGCTACACCGGCTACCAGAGCACCAAGTGAAGCGAGTTTTTCCTTGCGTACTAATTCATCCTGCGCAAGCCGCAGATTTTCGAGGGCTTCTTGTAGCACGATGTTTTTATCGTGCAATGAATCGTCGGCCTGTTTGCGGGCAAGGGCGGCGGCGATATGGTCGGCCACGAAGGTCAGCAGATCAAGATCGTCATCGTCATAGCCGATGCTCGAATCGTAACTTTGCAGGATGATCGCCCCGAGCAGACGTTCCTGATAAATCATCGGTGACGCAATCCAGGAATTGAAATCCACGCTTCCCAATGCACTGTGTAATGCTCCCTGCTCCACCAATGAATGATAACGAGCCTGATCAATACGCTGCGGGCGTCGGGTAGTCAGTACAAAACCCGTTAGACCAAGACCAGGCGGCCGTCGAAAATCAATGGGCGGTGCAGGATCTTTTTCATCGGCAAGATAAGGAAAACTGACTTCATTTTCCGCTTCATGATATTGCGTGACAATCAGATTCTTTGCATAAAGCAAGCCACCGAGAATCCGATGCAGTTCAACATAAAACGCATCCAGATCAATCCCGCGCACCGACAAGGCGGATATTTCGAACAAAGCCCGTTGCAGCGTTTCGCCACGCCGACGTTCGTGAACTTCCCGTTCAAGGCTACTGGTGCGTTCAGCGATGGCACGTTCAAGACGGCTGGTGAATTGCACTTGTTCGATTGCGTGAGCAATGTGGTTCGAAATCAATTCGAACAAGGCAATATCTTCCTCCGAGTAACGGATTCCAGGCGTATAGCTCTGGATGACAACAGCGCCGAAAGTAAAGCCATCACTATCGATCAAAGGCATGCCCAGCCAATGTTCGGCATTCGTACCCCGACCCCAGTCATTGCCGTCGGACTCGCGTGAAGCGAAGCGTTCTGCAGTCACACTTAAAGGCTGTCCGGACCGAATCACCCAGGCCGTCGGTGATTCGCCGCCCGACAACAAGGGAACCTGTTCATCGGATTTGAATGAGACGTCTTTCTCGTCAACATCATAAATATAGCAAATTGACTCACGCTGACCATCGCGAAGCGCGATGTAGAAGTTTTGTGCAAACATGATGCGCCCGACTTCGGCATGTACGGCGGCAAAAAAATCGCGCAAATCCTTGCAGCCGGCCGAGCGACGGCTAATGTCGAGAACCACGCTCAAGACTGTCTCCAGTCGAGCCAACCTTTGTGCCGACGCCACGGTGTTCATTGAACTCCTTTTTCGCCTTGCCACCGCATTGTGATTAATTAAACAAAGGGGGTCAATTCATTCCATCATTTCGATTTTGTGCGCGGGATCATCACGCAATAGGCTCATGGCTTACAATTGGCAATCAACCAAATTCAATACCCAAGATGGATGCCCCGATAGCGCTTCTGCTAAGACTCGACACCCCTTTGCATAAATTTCTGCTGCAGGTTCTGGTTGTCCTGACCATCGCCAAGCTTGCAGGGCGTTGCATGCGCTTGATCAACCAGCCTGCAGTCATCGGTGAAATGATTGCCGGCATATTACTGGGTCCATCACTGTTCGGATTACTGCTCCCGGCAACCCATGATTGGCTATTCCCTACGAACGGGTTGTCGAGCCTGAGTCATGTCAGTCAGCTGGGCGTACTTATTTTCATGTTCACGGCGGGCGCGGAATGGGATATGTCGCACTTGCGTGAGAGATTCAAATCGACCGTATTGATTAGCCAGTTCGGCATGCTGTTGCCATTCCTGATCGGCATCGGTCTGGCCAGTTTTCTTTATGCCAACTATGCACCGACCGACGTTAGCCAATTCGATTTCAGTCTCTTTATCGGTATTTCGCTATGCGTGACCGCTTTCCCGGTATTGCTCAGAATCATTGATGATCGCGGCTATAAAGGTAGTGAAATAGCGATGGTTGCGATTGCCTGTGCTGCGATTGCCGATGCAAGCGCGTGGGCACTTTTAGGCATTATCGTTGCGACCATACAATCGCAAAGTATTGCCAGCGCAGTAACTTGTGCGATCACCGCCCTCGCCTATTCCTGGCTGCTTATTGTTCCAGGACGCCGTTTTATCGCCAGACAAGCAGTCAATGAACAGAATTATTCGCGTTGGCTGGTGGTGCTTGTCATTGCCGTATTGGCCAGCGCGATGTTTACCGAAGTGATCGGATTGCATTTGCTTTTCGGAGCATTCCTGGCGGGTATCGCCGTTTCATCCAATCAGGTACTACGGAATATTATCGAAGAAAAAATAGAGCCGTTTGCCGGAGCATTGTTGCTGCCTTTGTTTTTTTCACAAACCGGATTGAACACGCGCATTGACATGTTGAGTGGGCAGGAATGGTGGTTGTGTCTGCTGATTATTAGCCTGGCGACAATAGGTAAACTCGGTGGCACCACGATAGCAGCACGGATGAGCGGGTTATCAAACTTCGACGCCTGGCGCTTGGGCGCATTGATGAATACACGCGGCCTGATGGAATTGATAGTGCTGGGTATAGGATTGCAGTTAGGACTTATCAGTCAAAATCTGTATGCGATTCTGGTATTGGTCGCGATGGTGACCACGATCATGACCGGACCATTGCTCAGCCTGATTGACCGGATTTCAAAACCTTTACTCAAGTCGGCAGAGTGACGGGGATATTCTGCCAGGCTTGGTAGATGGCATCTTCGCACAAGCCGCTCGTCCTGATTTCGTTTTCCGTATCGCACGCTAGGGAAACTACATAATCTAGGCATTGCCAGCTATGCAAGGCTGCAGTTGCAGTATCTGATACACGAACGGGCTGATGTGATCTGGAAATTTCAAACTTCAGTCCGGCACCATATTGCTTGGCGATGCTTTCTTTCAGCGTCCAGTGCAAATAAAACGCTTTTTTCAATTCTTGCGCATCACATTTTTCGAGCTGGAAAACTTCATCCCGGGAAAAAACATGTCTTGCGATGGCAATAAAATCACGCTGTCTGTCGAAAGTTTCGATGTCAATGCCAACCGGTGTTTCCGAAACGGATGCCGTAACCCATTCACCGGAATGGCTGATCGAACAAAAAAGTTCCGGCAACCCATCCTGATTGCATTTCAATCGGCGATGATTTTCTGCGTCCTGAATATAAGTCCAGTCTGCCGACAAATTTCCGAAGATATCGCTAGCCATTTTCCTGACCAGAAAATGGCCAGCCAGAAATTGTTTTTTTCTGTTTGATGCCGAAATTGATTGATAGCGAGCCAACTCGCTATCGGTTAACCAATTGGCATTGCGCTCGTCAGACACTGCAGACAGATCATGCAGGCTTGCGATCTGTACCGCGACAATCCGGTTTATTGACTGACTATTTGACGGCCAATTTGGCATAGCGGCCTTTCAATGCGACACCCGAAATGATGTTGCCCGCATGGCATTCATATTGGCTGGCGCTTTTATATTCCACTTTCTTGTAATAACTGGAAATTCCGATGACGGCATTGGCTCCTCGTGCCTTGGCACTTTGCTGCAGCGTGATCAGGGCCGACAACATTACCCATTTACAGGCTTCCTCATGGCTTTTACCGAACGCATTGGACTTCTTGTTGGTAAAGTCTTCTTCCATGGATTTCAGAACTTTAGGCGTACTTTGTCCGGCAAAATAAAACTTCACGCTGCCATCCAGGCTGCCATTTGCCAAGCCGGCATCCACTGCTTGCTTGGCATCGAGATGCAAAACCGTGTCGGCTGCAAATACCGAAGAACTGGACATGACGATCAACCCAAACAAACCGCTAACACACAAACGTTTCATCGAAATCCCAATCATTATTTTTCCTTAAAATTAATTCCAGCGTTTGAAAATAAGTGAAGTATTGATGCCACCGAACGCGAAATTATTACTCATCACGTATTCGGCTTCCAGATCACGACCGGACCCCATGATGTAATCGAGTGCGCCGCAACGTGGATCGACTTCATCAAGATTGCAAGTTGGTGCAAACCAGTTTGCCCGCATCATTTCAATGCTAGCCCAGGCTTCGAATGCACCGCAGGCACCCAGCGTATGCCCGGTGTAACTTTTCAGCGAACTAATCAGCATGCGTTCACCGAATACGGCATTGGTTGCCGTAGTTTCAGCAATGTCGCCGTGATCGGTTGCGGTACCGTGGGCATTTACATAAGCGATTGCATCGGCTGACAAACCCGCAGAAAGCAGAGAGAGGCGCATGGCTTGCGCCATGGTTTCCCAGCTGGGCTGTGTTACGTGGCGGCCATCACTATTGGTTCCGAAGCCGACAATTTCGGCATAAATTTTTGCGCCGCGTGCCAAGGCATGTTCAAGATCTTCCAAGACCAAAGTACTGGCACCCTCGCCCACTACCAATCCGTCGCGTTTACTATCGAACGGACGCGGTGTCAGTTGCGGGTGCTCGTTATTGGTACTGGTGGCGAATAAAGTATCGAATACCGTTGCACCGGTAACGTCCAATTCTTCGGCGCCACCGGCGAGCATGGCGGTCTGCAAGCCGGCCTTGATGGTCTCATAGGCGTAGCCAACACCCTGGCTACCCGAAGTACAGGCGCTTGATGTCGTGAT
>JBDTTC010000305.1:0-4736 GCA_039930825.1 Arenimonas sp. | reverse complement strand
AATGGGGCGACCGGGCTTGGAAATTGGGCCATCGGCATGAGTGCGATGTCTCGGCAAATGTCTGCCGTAATAGGGATATCCATAACCATAGTAATCAGGGCTACCAAAGAAAATTGTCAGCCCACCAAAATTCAGGAATGCATTACCCCAGCCGCGATCGCAATAACGATCATAGTGGTATGAAAAGCGGCAGCTATAAGAGCTATAGCCCCTATACCAAGGGCTGTTGTTATAGCCAAAGCCGTAGCTGTAATTATCGTAATAAGAATAATCCGGTTCAGGCTCGTAATAGTAGTCGCCATTTTGTTCATCGGCCGGCGAGTAGTAACTGCCATCGCGATACACAATGTCACGCGTATAACTATTTGTACTTGTGACGCAACCCGAGCTGGCAAGGATGACAAGAACAGCGGTGGCGAGCTTGAGCTTCATGGCGAACTCCTGAGTGAGCTCCAGTGTCGTGTACTACGAGTGAATCATCACTTAATTTAGAGGGCCAATCGTGTGAAATGTTAGGATGTGCAGCATAACGAACTCAAGGAATTCCCATGGCCTTTCATCAAGCGTCGGGCCGTTGGCGATTGGGGCTGATGCTCGCCATCATTACCGCGCTTTGCTGGGCCAGTTTACCGATAGCGCTGAAAGTCACGCTGGAAGAACTCGACGCGCTTACCCTCACCTGGTTTCGTTTTCTGGTGGCAACCATCGTCATGTTTGCCTGGTTGACCTGGCGGGGCGGCCTGAGTGTTTTCAAAACATTGGATGGCAAGCGCTGGTGGCAACTCGTTGCGGCGGCACTGCTGCTGATTGGTAATTACGTTTTCTATTTGCTCGGCGTGCAATACACCACCCCAGCAAACGCACAATTACTGATTCAGCTCGCCCCTTTGTTGATGGCTGTGGGTGGCATTTTCATTTTTCGCGAAATTTACCAGTTAGGCCAATGGTGCGGTTTGGCAATTATTGCCGGCGGTCTGTTGTTATTTTTCAGTGACCAACTCAAAGGCACACCGGTTTCTGCCCATGCTTATTTGATCGGATCGGGTTTCGTTATTATTGCTGCCGTGGTTTGGGCAGGTTATGCATTGATACAAAAACAGCTCCTGCTGCGTCTAAGTTCGCAGACGATTTTATTTTTTATCTACGCCGCGGCAACTGTATTGTTACTGCCATTTTCACACCCACAAAAAATTCTAACACTCGATAGCCAGCATGCCTGGGCATTGGCATATTGCGCCATCAACACACTCATTGCTTATGGTGCGTTTGCCGAAGCCTTGGTGCATTGGCAAGCTTCGAGGGTATCGGCAATTTTGGCGGTGACGCCCTTGTTATGTCTTGCAACGGTCGCGATGGTGCATACGATATCGCCCAGTACGGTTGCATCGGAACATGTGACCGTGCTCGGTTATATTGGTGCAGTGTTGGTGATGATTGGTTCAAGCTTGAGTAGCTTGTTGGGTCAAAAAAAAGCGGAGCAATAAATGGGCAATGAAAATGGAAAACCGGTTTTTGACGATATCCTTGCGGCAGCAGCACGCATTGCAACCTACGCACACGTTACGCCGCTGTTGCAATCGTCGTCGATCAACGAATTGGTCGGCGCAGAATTGTTTTTCAAATGCGAAAATTTTCAGCGTGCCGGTGCATTCAAGTTTCGTGGTGCCTGCAATGCAGTTTGGAATCTGGACGAGCAAGCAGCCCAGTATGGTGTGGTAACGCATTCATCCGGCAACCATGGTGCGGCACTCGCCTTAGCCGCAAAAACAAGAAATATTCCCGCTTATATTGTGGTGCCGGAGGGTGCAAATCCCGCCAAACTTACCGCCATCGAACAGGCGGGCGGCAAGATTACGTTTTGCGGCAACACCATGCAGGATCGCGACAACAGCGCAGAAAAAATTCGACAAGCAACCGGTGCAGCATTGATTCATCCTTATACAAATCCCGATGTCATCGCAGGGCAAGGGACTGCCGCGTTGGAATGTCTGCAACAAAGTCCGGCATTGGATTTCATCATTGCCCCCGTTGGCGGTGGCGGCTTAATTAGTGGCACCGCAATTGCGGTGGCGGGGAAGTCGAAAAGTTGCCGTGTAATTGGCGCAGAGCCAAGCAGTGCGGCAGATGCTTATGAATCTCTGCAAGCGAATAAACGCATTACCGATATCGTATCGAACACGATTTGCGATGGCCTGCGCGCGACCGTTGGTGAAATTAATTTTCAGATAATGCACGAACGAAAAGTCGATATTTTTACCGTGACTGATGAGGAAACTATCGCTGCAATGCGGTTGATTTGGGAGCGTTTGAAAATTCTTGTCGAACCTTCCTGTGCGACAGTGCTGGCCGCCATTATTAAAAATAAAACGCAATTTGCGGGCAAGAAAATCGGTTTGATTATCACCGGTGGCAATGTCGATCTTGATGCATTGCCTTGGTGATGAAAGCGTAGGTCGGGCCCCGGCCCGACATTGCGGGAACCATTTCAGTGCCGATGAGGTGCCGAGTTCTTCGATGAAGGTTTGTGCAAGAATGCAAATCGCTGCATTTGACCTTTACCTCGGTCAATGAGACTTGGTAGTCACAGTTGCTTATAAACAATACGATCGCCCATAGATCTATCGCGACTGAAGTCGATCCCACATGTTTTTTCCTGTCCCGCAAAATTCCTTATGATTTTTTCCGTACGGGGATTTTATCGGCCGGGAAGCTCGCAATATCGGCGCCTTGTTCCCTGCGTGAAACACCGTGGGCCGGTCCCCAGGCCATTACCGTTACCACTTCCCACGTGCTTGGTAGAACATCGTTAACACGAAGTTTTTCGTAGGCCGTCGTCATGTTCTGCAAACGAGTTTTACCGGACAGGCTACGAGAGCGTTGCGGACGTGCATCATTGGCACCGATGGCCTTCAGCTCTTTCATCAAGCTTCGAACATCGGAATAGGTCAATTGATAAAGCTCGCGATCCAGCACCGGATTCTTGAAACCGGCCGCGAGCATCGCATCGCCGATTTGCTGGATGGCGGCGAATGGACTCAGCGGCGGATTTTTCTCGCCGGCCTGCCAGTACGCTTCACGCAATTCCAATAAGGTGTCGGGCCCGAAGGTCGAAAATAAAAGTAGGCCGTCCGGTTTCAATACGCGGCGAAATTCTGCCAGTGTCGCCGGCAAATCATTCACCCATTGCAAACACAGATTGGAAAAAATGACATCGACACTGCCATCAATCAAGGGCAAAGATGAAGCATCGGCACATACGCGTTTTATCGGTCGCCAGAAACGCGTTTGTTTCGGAACTTCTTTCAGCATCGGAAACGCGGCATCAAGCGCTATCACTTGCGCTTTCGGCCAGCGTTTTTTCATCGCGCCGCTAGCGCGGCCAGGACCACAACCAAGATCCAGTACGCGCAAAGGTTGCCGGTCTTCCAGGAAATCGAGCTGCTCGATTAATCGGTTTTCGACCTCACGTTGCAGTATCGCAACTTGTGCATACGAGCTTGCCGCGCGACCAAAATTCCGTCGTAACGACACAGCTTCAAACAAAACGGGAGCGCGAAAATATTTCATGCGAGCTTTTTCGAAAAATCGGTAATGGCATTTGCAACTTCTGAGGCGTGGGTTAAAAACGGTGCATGGCCGCCACCCTGAATAGCAATGAATTCGCCGTTCGCCAATTCGCTGGCTGTTTGCATCGCTAGCGGCGACACCAAACGATCACGTTTCCCGGCACACCATAAACTCGGGACTTCCAGGTCGCGACAAGCCTCGATGAGATCGGTGTTTTCAAGCAGCTCCAGGCCTTCGCACAATACGCGTTCGGCCGGCTCACCAAAGGCATAAAGCGCATCGCGTAACGTCCGTAGTTCTTCCCGCATTTGATCGGAACCCTGTGCTTCCAGGCTGATAAAGCGATCCAGCGTAGCGCGATAATCTTTTTTTAGATCATCGGCGAATCCGGTGAACACCGAAGTATTCATGCCATATGGCCAATGCTCGGCTTTGACGAAGCGCGGCGAGGCACACAGCATGATCAAGCCCTTCGTCGCATGATGTTTTACCGCATGCAATGCGACTAATCCACCGAGCGACCATCCGCACCAGATTGCGATTGGCGTACGTTCCGAAATTTCCTTTGCGATAGCAGCGATATCAAGAGTCGAGTGATCATCAATGCTGCGACCGTGGCCAGGCAAATCCACCAGATAGCAGGTAAATTGTTTTTCCAGTAATGAAATCAGGGGAGAAAAAATTTCACAATGCATGGCCCAACCATGAATCATCACCAGCCCCGGGCCGGTACCGCGTTGCTCGATATGCATTTAAGCTTCTGCGTGGGTTTCAGGTAGGCGACTGCTATCTTGCAGCGCAACTGCCAGGGCTTTAATCAAGCCGTCTATATGTTCTTCAGTATGTAATGCAGTCAAAGTCACGCGTAAACGCGCTTGGCCATCGGGCACTGTGGGTGGACGAATGGCAGTGACTAGATAACCCTGCGCTTCCAGTGATTTCGCAATTTTCAATGCTTTTTCATTGTCGCCCAGCATGATCGGTTGAATTGCCGTTTGCGAATCGTGCAAGGGCAAACCGTGTCGCATGCCGGCGCGCCTAAAACGGGCAATCAGCGAGGCAAGTTTTGCCCGGCGCCAAGGCTCAGTGCGAATCAGTTTCAAACTCGCGCGCATGGCGGCCGCCATGGCCGGCGGTGGTGCGGTACTGAATAAATAGGGACGTGCGGT